>CAYQFU010000073.1:0-22260 GCA_964416775.1 uncultured Ktedonobacterales bacterium | reverse complement strand
AACCGCCGACACCGGCATTTTCAGTGCCGTGCTCTACCAACTGAGCTACCTTGGCAAGCGCCAGACGCGCTGGCACCTGGGATAGTGTATCATCGCAGCAACACACACGTCAACCGGCGTTCCGAGTGCGAACGGGAGGCGTTTGAGCCATCCGGGCGATCTGCGTCATGCGATACATCCTTGGGAGCGATGTGACGGCGGGGGTTGGGCCGCTCATCCTTGGCGAATATCCCGCCGCGGCTTGGCTTATGCCCCCGTCAGACACGCCCAGATGCGCCGGGCCGACCTCCGTTGAAAATCGTGCGCAGCGAGGCGAGGAGCCGCTCGACGTAGTCGGGACCCATGGGCCGCTTGAAGAAGAGCACGGCCACGCCGGCCATGTCGCCCGTCGTGCCGGTGAGCTCCCACCCTTCGGTCCCGATCCGCTGCAGATAGGTCGCCAGCGTGACGCCCTTGGGGGGCCGTGGTCCCGTGACGGCCGCGACCGTGTTCTCACGCGGTGTACAGGTGACCATCAGATATTCCCACTTCTGCATGTCGGTCGACCTCTTCTCACATCTTGACCCCAGGTGCGTTGGGGATACGAGCAGTCTCCTGCTGATAAGGCTGGTGTCGGGTACGGACTGGAACAATTATCGCAAAGTGGGCATGCGCCACGGCGACGGCGGTGCGCTCGGCGCTGCGACGGACCACCAGGCGCTGGTATTATGCAGCGAGATTGGAGAGCTTGGCGAGCCTGGGCACCGTCAGGTGCATCACTGCGAGGTCGACGAGCGTCTCGGTGGTATGCGTCGCGGGACGGAGAGGTAAGGGAGCGGATTGGACGAAGCACGGCTGGTGCGGGCCAGCAAGTATCTGAGCAAGCATTTGCGCCACCAGCCGGAGCGATTGGGACTGACGCTCGCGCCAGGTGGATGGGTGGAGGTAGCGGCGCTGTTGGCGGCCTGTGCAGCGCACGGCATGCCCCTCACCAGGGCAGAGCTGGACGAGGTGGTGGCGCGCAACAACAAGCAGCGGTTCGCCTACGACGAGACGGGCACGCTGATTCGCGCCAATCAGGGGCACAGCGTGGATGTGGACTTGCAGTTGGAGCCAGCGGTGCCGCCGCCGGTGCTCTATCACGGGACGGGGCATGCGGCGGTTGAAGCTATCCGCAGGGAAGGTTTGCGGCGCATGCGGCGGCATCACGTCCATCTGTCGTCCGATGTGGCGACCGCAACGACCGTGGGTGCGCGCCATGGACGCCCAGTCGTGTTCGCCGTGGACGCCGCGGCCATGCATCGCGCAGGGTTCGTCTTCTACCGCAGCGCCAACGGGGTGTGGCTGGTCGAGCGTGTGCCGCCACAGTATCTGCGCCTGACATGACCTCGAACGGGCCCTCTTCAGATCCCCATGGAGAGATTCTTTCCTCATGGTCGTATGTTTGACATGATGCCTGCTCAGGGCATACGTGTGTCAGCCGATGCCCATGGCGACAACCTGCATGTCGATGCTCTTCGCGCACAACTATCGCTCGCCCGATACTCATGAGATGCCCATGATACGGAATCTGGTTGAACGGTTGCGCCTGCGACCGACGGGCGTCCACCAGACGCGGGCGCATCTCCATGCGCCCCTCCACGGGCGAGCGATCATTCAGATCTGGTATGAGACGCCCATACGAGGAAGCGGGCTACCTTAACACTGATAAATGTCTAACGGTCTTCCCACCAGCAATCGGGCACAACGCCATCAAGTACTTCTCTCCCATGGCCATCTCCACAATACAGGCTATCCTCGTTTCACTCTGCTACATTCGCGGGAGCCGCGCCCAGTCTGTCGGCGAGTGGTTGCCGTGCGGGCGCATGAGGAGGGATTGACATGGGGATCGAATCGACTCGGGATTCAACGCAGCGCAAAGGCCGGTTGCGCGACTATGGCACGCAGCCGCTCCCAACGTCCTCACCCAGTGCTGGCAACGCGCGAATACCGTCCCGCCAGGGGAGGTGGCCGCACGAACCTTCTACCGGCTCTGCGACACAGCCGAGCGCGTTGGGCTGGGCATACTCGCAAATCGGCAGCCATGGATCCGGGCGGCCCGACACTCAGAAGCGCCCTGACTTCAGCCACTCGCAACACGGCCGACCAGCATCTCGGCGGCGCCGCCCTCCGGTCTGGATGGTGGCGAACCTCCTGCTCGTCCTGGCGGTTGGACTGGCGATCGCCGTGCCACAGGTACTGCGCGCGCATGCTGATAGCCTCACGACACAGTCGTCTCAGGCGCATGCGGGCAGCAGCTGCCTGTGGCATACCATGAAGTCCGGCGAAACCCTGGCCAAGCTCGCCCGTGAGCACCACACCACCGTTGCGACACTCGTCAAGGCCAACCACATCAGCCATCCAAACCGGATCGCCGCCGGCCGGCGGATCTGCATTCCCAAGAGCGGCAAGCAGGGTGGCGGTACACCGGGCGGTGGCACGCCGGGTGGCACGCCGGGTGGCTCGGTCCCATCCTATGACCATGTCTTCGTCATCCTGATGGAGAACCACGCCGCCGGGCAGATCATCGGCGGCACGAGCGCGCCCTATATCAACAGCCTGCTCAGCCAGGGCGCCTACGCGGCGAACTACACGGCGGTGGCGCACCCCTCGCTGCCGAATTACCTGGCGCTTACTGGCGGGAGCACGTTCGGAGTCACCACCGACTGTAACACCTGCTTCCAGAGCGGGTCCAGCATCGCGGATCGGCTGGAAGCGGCTGGCAAGACGTGGAAAGCGTACATGGAGAGCATGCCCTCGCCCTGCTTCGTGGGGGATAGCAATCCCTACGTGCAACACCACGACCCGTTCGTATACTACGACGCCATCCGCACCAACAAGTCGCGCTGCGCGACCGTCGTGCCGTTCACGCAGTTATCCAGCAACTTGATGAGTATACCGACGACGCCCAATTATGCATGGATCTCGCCCAACGTCTGCGATGACATGCATAGCTGCCCGGTCAGTACAGGCGACGCCTGGCTCGGACGTCAGGTGCCGGCCATTCTGAAAAGCCCCGCGTTCACCCAGCAGCACTCTCTCCTGGTCATCACGTGGGACGAAGACGATCATACGTCGGTCAATCACGTGGCGACCATCCTGGTGGGCGCGAGCGTCCATGCCGGGTTCCAGTCACAGACGGCATACACCCACTACTCGCTCCTCAAGACGATCGAGCAAGGCCTGGGCGTGCAGCCGCTCACCAGCAATGACGGCAACGCGCAAGCGATGGTGGACATGTTCGCGGCGACATCAGGCACGCCTGGGGGAACCCCGGGCGGTACTGCCAGCGGAATGCCGCGAGTCGCAGGGGCGCGGATGGTCGACGGAGCGGGGCGTCCGTTGGTGCTGCGCGGCGCAATGCTGCCCTCGTCCTTCGCCAACATTGCGGCCTGGCAGCGCGGAGTGGACCCCACCCGGACACTCGACGCTGCCACCTTCGGCGCGATGGCCACCTGGCACATGAACGCGGCGCGCCTCAACATCTCTTACTGGATCTACCGGCTGGACCCCACGACCTACCTGGCTCGTCTTGACCAGGTGGTGGCTGCGGCGCACACGGCCGGACTCTACGTCGTGCTCGACTTCCATGACGACGCCAAGAGCGGCTCGCCCTACGCGGATAGTCTGATGCACGCCGAGACGCTCACCTTCTGGACGACCATCGCTGGTCACTACCGCCAGGATGCGCGCGTGCTCTTCGACCCGATCAATGAGCCCAAGTACACGGACTGGGGCACCTGGCTCCACGGCAATGCTGCCTCCGGTGTGGTCGGCTACAACCAGGTGATTGCGGCCATTCGCGCGGCTGGCGCTCAGCAGATCATCGTCCTGGAGTCGGGCCCGTCGGGCGATTGGTCAACCTTCTCGCTGGCCAGCGCCCCGGCCGATCCGCGAGTGATCTACTCGGTGCACAGCTACGAGCATGTGGTCGCGGGCACGCCAGCGAGTTGGGATGCGCAGTGGGGCCCGGTGCTGGGCCACGCACCAATATACTACGGCGAGTGGGCCGTGCTGCCCAACTCCCTCATTCCCTTCCAATGCCGCGGCCTCACCTCGGCCAACGCCGACGCCACCACGGCTGCTTTCCTGGCCTATCTGACGGCGCGCCAGGCGAGCTGGACGGCATGGGACTTCGAGCCGAGCCACCTGATCACGGACTTCACGAGCTACGAGCCGACGACGTTCCAGACGGGCACGCCATGGACGTGCGGGGCCACGACCGCGGCGCAAGCCGGCATGGGCGCCGACGTTCAGCGTTTCCTGGCGAGCCATCCTTAGGCGCCAAGGCGATAGCCGGCGCGAGGGACGAACGGGCGTAGGGATGGTTGCACTCACGCACCCACCTGGCCAACAGCCCGGAGCGCGCCGGATTCGTCCCCTCCCGCCGCAAGGACGGGCGTGAGCTGTTGGCGATAATAGGCCACGGTGGCCGCCAGGCCAGCATCCAGGCTGATCTCAGGAGACCAGCCAAGCTCGTCGCGTGCCCGTGCACAGTCGAAGTAGGCCAGGTGCACGTCGCCGGGCCGCTTCGGCGCGCGCGTTACGGCCGTTTCGCGGCCGATGAGGCGTACCAGCCAGCGGTGCAGCTCGTTCACGGAGGTCCCGATGCCCGTCCCCAAACAGTAGACACGATTCGCGCCGCGGTGCAGGGCGAGCACGCTGGCCCGCGCCACATCCTCGACGTAGACGTAATCCTTGGCCTGCTCGCCATCCCAGTCAATACGCACTGGTTGTCCAGTCAACAGGCGGTGGATAAAGATCGCGATGACGCCGGCCTCACCGCTCGGGTCCTGGCGCGGCCCATAGACGTTCCCGTAGCGGAACGCCGTATGTTCCATCCCATAGGCAGTGGTGTAATAGTCGAGGTAATGCTCAGCGGCCATCTTGGTAATGCCATAGGGAGACTCTGGCTGTTGCGGAGTATGCTCATCGAGAGGCACAACGCCGGGCGTGCCATAGGTCGCGCCGGAGGATGCGAAGATGATCTTCTGTACGCCGTGCAGCCGGCAGTTCTCCAGCACGTTTAGCAGGCCGAGCACGTTGACGCGGGCGTCTAGCTCAGGACTCTCCGTCGAGATCTTCACGCTATGCTGGGCGGCCTGGTGATTGACAACGTCCGGCCGCTCGCGCTCGAACACCGCCCCCAGCGCTGGGTCGGCAATGTCCAACTCATACAATCGGACGCCAGGAGGGACATGGGCGCGCCGGCCACCGCCCCGGGCCCACAGGTTATCTACGACCGCCACGTCGTGGCCGCACGCTCGATAGGCGTCGACGATGTGCGACCCAATGAAGCCCGCCCCACCCGTCACCAGGATGCGCATCCCCAGACCTCCTTCATCAGGCGGCCGACGTGGCCGCGGCACTCAGTACGCGCCGCGGCGCAGCAGCACCGCGGGGACCGTCCGCGCGAGGATCGACAGATCCAACCGCAGCGACCGCTGGCTGAGGTAGAGTCGGTCGAGTCTCACGCGCTCGGCATACGAGATGTCCTGCCGCCCGCTGACCTGCCAAAGGCCGGAGAGTCCCGGTGGGACCCGACGGCGCGTGGCGGCGAACGGGCCATAGCGCGCCTCTTCCGATGGGTGAATCATGCGGGGACCCACCAAGCTCATCTCGCCCCGCAGCACGTTGACGAGCTGTGGCAGCTCGTCCACGCTGCAGCGCCGCAGCACGGCGCCCACGCGCGTGACCCGCGGATCGCGCCGGAGCTTTACATTCTCCGCGTACTCCGCGCGTAGCTCAGGATGCCGGACCAGGTACCCATCGGCGCCCGGGATCATCGTGCGGAATTTGAGGGCAAAGATCCGACGGCCGTCGCGCCCTACAACCTCACGTCGATGGATGATCGGACCCCCGTCTGCGAGCTTGACCGCCGTGGCGACGGCGACCAACAGCGGCGCGAGCAGCACCAGTCCGGCCGCGCTGCCAACCACGTCGACCGCCCGCTTGGTCAGCTCGTAAGCCGGCGATCCGCGTACAGTTATGTCGCCTACCGGGACCGCCATCGCTTGGCGGTCCGGTACCACCAGGGCCGCCGCGCCGGAGTAGCCCTGACCCGTCGCTACGGGCTCAGACTCCCGAACTGAGACGCTCAGATATGCCTGCCCGTCGGGCGATTTGACGGCCGCATCGACCCTGGTTGTCGGCGGATTCGCAGGCAGCGCCGCACCTCGCAGGCGAGGGTGCTCGTACATCATCGGCAGACGCTCCTCCCGTCACGCAGCGCAACCGGCGCGTGCAGCCATGCGGCGACTGGCGTCGGCGAACCCGGTCAACTTGACCGCCACGCGGCCGCGCGTGCCTCAACTGCCCGTGCACCTCGCAGGGCGCGTTCGAGCCAGGCGCCCTGATAAGGCAGGGCAACGCGGTCGTCGAGCACAAGACGCGCGGCATGGGCGAGATTCAGGGCGACCCGGCAGCGGAGCAGCCGCTCGTCAGCGAGCTGGCGAGCGGTAAGCCAGCCTCGCCCCGACAGCACGAGGATGGCCGGGATGCCCACCGCCGCCGCGGTCTGTACATCACAGGCGCCGTCACCCACGAAGACGGCGCGGGAAAGATCCACACCGTACTCCTCCCTGGCGCGCAGGACGAGCCCTGGGTTCGGCTTGCGACACGCACAGCCGGCGTCGGGACGGTGTGGGCACCAGAGCACAGCCTCGATCCGCCCCCCTCCGCGCGCGATCTCCGCGATCATGCGGCGGTGGATCTCCTCGACGGCGGCCGCGGTGACCACCCCTTTGCCGACACACGCCTGGTTCGTGACCACGAACAGGCGGTGGCCGGCGCGCGTCAAGGCGGCAATCGCGCCGCGCGCACCGGGCATGAACTGGAATTCCTCCCACCGCTTGATGTAGTCAGGACGATTGCGGTTGATCACGCCGTCCCGGTCCAGGAAGATCGTCCTCGCGGCTGACATTGGCGTAGCCCCTCTGATGTAGCACTGGATCCGCGCACTTGGTCGGGTCAGTGTATGGCCATGTCCCCACTCCCGACGACAAGCACCGGCGACGGCTGACGTGCCGCATGCGCGGCGCGGATGGCGGCCGTGACGGTGTGCACGAGGATCATGTGAGCGTCCTCTACTGGACCATACTCGTTGCTGGGCACGACCAGACAGGTATCGCACAGTGCCTGCAGCCGGCCGCCGCCGAACCCTGTGACGCCAATCACGCGCGCGCCCACCTCTCGTGCCGCGGCAACCGCCGCCAGGATATTGGGTGAGTTGCCACTCGCGCTGATCGCAATCACCAGGTCGCCGGCACGCGCAAGGGTCTGCAGCTGTTCCGCGAAGACCACCTCATATGAGGCGTCATTGCCCCAAGCGGTCAGCAGCGGCACATTGTCGGTCAGGGCCACCGCCCGGAGCCGAGGATACCCTGGCATGCTCGCCGTCTTGGCCAGGTCGCAGGCGAAGTGGCTGGCCGTGGCCGCGCTGCCCCCGTTCCCCAGGATGAAGATCGTCTGGCTCTTGCGTCCCGCCTCGAGGAGTTGCTCGGTGATCTCGACCAGCGGCTCGCGCGGCAGCGCCGCGATGACTCGCCCGATGATGTCGAGGTAGCTGGTCACCTCCGCCAGCGTGTCGCCGCCAGTAGTCGGGACGTGGACCGGAGCGGCATGTTTGCGATTCATAGGGCACCTCCCGCGGGGGTCGCCGTAGGTGTGAGCGAAGTCGCCGCGGGCGAGCCGTCCAGGGGCCCGGGCACGGTCTGCTCCGCGCCCGGGCGCGTCAGCACACGCCATGTGGTAAGTGCGAGCAGCCGGATATCCAACCAGATTGTGTACCCTCGGATGTAGCCGAGGTCGAGACCAACCTCGGCCTCGACCGCGAGGCGCCCGCTGCCGCTCAGCAGCCACCAGGGCCCAGTGAGCCCGGGGCGTACTGAGGCCAGCATGAGCTGCCACGGGCGATACTCTATGCCGAGCGACCGCGCAATCGGGCGCGGGCCGACCAGACTGAGGTTGCCAACCAATACGTTGATCAGGGCCGGGAGCCGCCACAGGTGCAGGCGCCGCAAGCCGGGTGTGGGGGGGAAGGTCAGAAGGGTGAATTCGCGCCGGTTACGTCCGATCACGCGCTGGCATGCGAGCGGTGTGGCGCCGCGGACGAGCCTGAGCCACAGCGCGATTACCAGGCAGAGCGGCAGGGCGACTGGGAGCACGGCGAGCACCACCGCGAGGTCTAGGCTGCGCTTGAGCACGCTCTCTACGCCGGTGATGCGCGGGCCGCTGACAGAGAGCAGCGGCAATGAGCCCCGCAGGTGCACCTCCATCCCAGTGGTGAGCAGATCGCGGAGCGCCGGCGACAGCCAGAGGCGCTGGACGCCCCAATCGTCGGCCCGACCCTGCATGAGCACCTGGAGCGATTCCCAGCTGATAGCCTGTGGGACGATGATGGCGTCCGTCGCGTCCACGTCCCGAGCCACACGGGCGAGCGCGAGTGGCTCGCCGAGCACCTCCCCTCGATTGCCTACGGGCGCGCCCAGCGCGCTGTACTCATCCAAGAATCCCACGACCTCCGCGGCATTGGACGCGGCGCCAGCGATCTGGTCGGCGATTGCCAGGCCGTCCTCACCCGCTCCGACGATGAGCAGGCGCGAACGGAAGAGACCCCGGCGGCGGAGGTGCCGCACGATGCGCCGGGCCAGGAAACGGGTAATTCCCAGCGACAGGATCGACAGGAGCCATGAAGCGAGAAGCCAGGACCGCGAGATGAGCGCGCTTCCATCCAACAGCGCGTCTAGTCCGATGATGAGCAAGCCAGCCGTTGAGGCTTGTGCGATGCGCGTATACTGCTGCAAACCATCCAGCAGATACTCGGGCTCATAGAGGCGGTAGATAGCCAGCAAAATCATCCACCCGACAATGTAGATGGAGATGTGCAGGACGCGCCAGGCGAGGACATGCGGGCGCGCGACAGCACCCTGAGGATCGAGAGAGAGGAGGAACACCAGCGTAAACGCCAGCGCAATCGCGCACGCATCCGCCCCTGCGACCGCCACTTGTAACACCTGCCACTGCCAACGGTGATGCATGGCTACACTCTCCCTCACATGCCGGCAGTGACCGGCGAGAGGTGCGTGCGGACTGCGGCCACACCCTCATGCAGCCGCAGACCGGAGTTCACCAGCACGCGGGCGCCGCCGTGGTCGAAATGGAAGTCCATCCGGGTCAGCCCCTGGGCCTCGAGGGCTGTGGTAACCGCCTCCTGGTGCGCCAGGGGGCAATAGAGCATCAGAAAGCCGCCACCTCCGGCCCCCGCGATCTTCCCGCCCAGTGCCCCGTTGGCGCGCGCCAGGTCATAGGCGTGGTCGATGCGGCCGTTAGAGATGCCGGAGGCCAGGCGCTTCTTGCGCTCCCAGTTCTCATGGAGCAACTCGCCCAGGTGATCTGGCCTGCCGCGCTCGAGGGCATCCCGGGTCTGCTCGGCCAGGCGCTTGATATCGTGAAGCGCATCCACGACGACTCCGCTTGTCTGTTGACTCGATCGCCGCTGCTCGTCGAGGATGATGGCGGAGTTGTGGGATGATCCCGTAAAGAACAGGAGGAGGCTCCGCTCGAGGGTGACTCGGGTCTGCTCGGTCAGCACAAGCGGCCGCACGGTTGTCCCTTCGCATGCGAATGTGATCGCGTTGATGCCGCCGAACGACGCTGCATACTGATCCTGCTTGCCGATAGGCATGCCCAACTTCTCGATCTCGATCGCGCAGGCCTCCTCCGCCACCTGCTCCTTTGAGTAAGCCTGTCCCAGCAAGGTCGAGAGCGCTTTGATGATCGTGACCGTGACCGTGCTGGAGGAGCCCAGGCCGGTTCCGGGCGGGACCTCTGAGGCCAGGAAGAGCTCGACCCCATCAGTTATCCCGAAGCGGTGCAGGATGGCGCGCGGCAGGCTCAAATCGCCATCCCACGCCAGCTGGCGACCATGCGGCAGGCGGAAAAAGGTGTGATAGTCCGACGAGGAGATTTGCATACCCGGTCGCCGGGTGACATCTACGAAGGCGTAGAAGTACTTGGCGATGGCTGCGCTGATCACCAGGCCGCCGTAGCGCTCATAGTACTCCGCAAGGTCGGTTCCTCCGCCGGCCAGGCTGATGCGGACGGGTGCGCGTGCAATCAGCATGTCGCCTCCTCCATTTGGCCGCCTCGCACATCCCTCGGCGCCTCCGTGCGGCGGTTCCCATCCGCTCTGCTCCATGAAACCGCGGAGCCCTCCGGCGGTGCACCGGGGTGCTTCTCTCGCACACCCTCACGCGTGTAGTACGCAGTGTAGGCGGGCCGTTGCTAAGGCGTAAATGGGCAATGCGCCCAGGCGGCCGGGGGACAGGCGCGTGCGACACGCAGTGCTCACGACGCCGGGTGTGTGGGACGTGGCAGCCAGGGGCCCGAGTGACAGCGGGCGCGTTTGCCTGCCGACCAGCAGGGCTCCGGGCAGGCGCGGATTTCCGCGTCAATACGGGCCTCGCTCGCGAGCTAATGGAGCATCTCGCGCCGCGCTGGCGCCGTCTCGGGTACCGGCATGCGTGCAGCCACGCCCAGCCCTGCCGCGTAGGGGATACGCAGTTCCACGTGAGTGCCCTGGCCGGGGGCGGAGCTCCAGGTCACCTGGCCGGCGAGCATGACTACCCGCTCCCGTATGCCAGCGAGACCCAGCCCACTACCGTGCAGCCTGCGTTTGGGGGAACACGACCCATCCGCGGAGAACCCCACGCCGTTGTCCGAGACGATCACGCACAGCTGTCCGGCTTCGGCACGTATCAGCACGGTCGCTTCCGAGGCATGTGCATGTTTCTCGACGTTGGTCAGGGCCTCTCGGACCGCCAGATACAGGGTCGAGGTCAGATCCAGCGGCAGGTCCGTGGGCCAGTCGTGGCACTCGATGGCCAGGCGCACGCCGCGGCTGCGCAGTTGGGGCGCCAGAAAGCGGTGCAGGGCCTCCGGAAGACCGAGTTGGGCGTGAGGATGGGTGCGCAGGCCAGCCAGGGTGCTGCGAAGCGAGTCCAGGGCCTCGCGCGCCAATTCTCGCCACGCCCCCAGGTAGGCCTCCAGCATGCCCGGAGTCAGAGGCTGGTGCTGGACAGACTCGAAGCTCATCGTTAGGGAAGTGAGTGGCTGAATAACGGTGTCGTGCAGCTCGCGGGCGATGTCACGGCGCTCGGCCTGACGCACCTCCTCAGCAAGCAGCACTTCATCCGTGATGTCGATGGGGTCGACAGGCACGCGGTTCTTGTCTGGAATTGACATCGCACCCTCCCCGGAACCGTGCTGGATACGAAGACGCCCGCGTCTAAGACGATGAGGATGAGGTCCTGGCCGATATCGCGTGGCAGCCAATCTGAGGTCAGCGCAAATCTTTCTGTCCTCCAAGTGCGCTGCGGGTGGTGCAGCTCCGCGCATTCGAATTGGCAATGAGGGACGTGCACAATAGACTACCCGTCATGGCGATGAGCATCAAGCCTGAAAGCACGTATTTTCTGTGCCTGGCCGGCTACCGAAATTCGCTTGCGCCATCCACTTTGTGGACAAATCTTGCGTCCGTCCGGAGGCGTTGCAGCAGGCCACGCCGGGCCTGCGTCCTTATGGGCGAACTAGTGTCCATCGCCGGGCCTACTCAAATTTGGGTAGACGTCACGTACACCGCGTTCGGCGGCCGCTCTGCCCAGTCAATGATAACTCGAGCATGACTGCCCCAACTTCCCAGCGACCGACATGCCGCCGGTGTGTGGAATCGGGTCCGGGCCGCGTGGAGACCGGCCAGCCGAAAAGGGAGCGTCTGCCCTACGGAATCAGGCCAAGCGCAAATCTGCCAGCGAGCAGATCTGTGCCGCGGCGCCAAACCCCAGCTGCCAGACAATGAGGCTCCACGAGCCGTCCAAGGGGTCGGTCTGGCCAAGGCTTGCGATCGTCGGTCCCCTACCCACCAGCAAGTTCGCGAGCAGCATGGCGCTATCCCGCGCGAGCTCAACCGTCTGCTCGACCACCACGACCACTCGTGGGCGCAGATCCGCGACCACACGGAGGTATTCCTGACCTGTCCAGGAGACGATGTGCAGGGGCAGCGAATCGCCAAGACACGAACGCACTTCCGCCTCGGCGACCTGCTCATCCGCGATGACGACACAGATACGCTCGGTGTAGGTCACCTCGCCCTCATTAGCCATGAGGCTCCCTCCTCCTGTGTGCATCAGGCGTCTCCGCCCGCCACATGGAACACGGCGCGAGGGTCGGAAGCGCCGTGGGCAGCACGTCATTGACAAGCGAGAAGGCATGTCCAGGAACACCGGGCCCGCAACAGTGATACCGTGTTGCCCCCAGTGAGTGGAAGCCCAAAAGCGGGTATCTGGCCAGGTATCTTGGGCGGGTGTGGAACCCCTGTGGTTTGCCGCTCAGTTGGTGAGCGCGTCCGCTTCACTGACGAAGATGGCATGCGTGCGGTTGTGCGCGTGAAGCTTGTCCAGAATGTTCTGAATGTGCTTGTAGACAGTCCCCTCGGCGATGCACAGCTCCTCGGCGATTTCCCGGCTACGCTTGCCGCACCTGACGAGCTCGAACACCTCTCGCTCGCGCTGAGTGAGCTTACCATGTATTGCATCGGCGGTCAGAGCCGCTCGGCGGCGCCGCGCAACCGCACGCAACCGGCGCACGACACCGAGCGCTCCTACCCGCGAGAGACCGAGCTCGCCCCGTGCCATGCCGTGCATGGTAGCGGTTAGCGTCTCTGGCGATACGTCCTCGGGGAGATACCCATCGGCTCCCGCGATGATGGCGGCGTAGACCGACGTCTCATCGCTCGCAATCCCCAGCACCAGGATGTGCACGTCCGCGAGCGCGCTTGTAATCGCGCGCACGGTGGAGACGCCAGCAGCAAAGTCGGCGATCGCATCCAGGAGAAGGATGTCCGGCTGCCAGCCGCGCACGCAGTCAACAGCCGCGGACGGTGCGCAGACTTTCGCCTCCACCGACCCATGATCCAGAAGAGTGCGCACCATGGTCGCGAGCGACTGGCCAACCAGCGCATGGTAACTAATAACCAACACTTTCATGGCGGCCCCCTGCGTAGACCGCATCGGCTCGTGACCTACCGAGGGCGCGTCCCGCGCGGCATTCGTGCATCGGATACGCATCGTCGGCACGCCCGCATCCCTGCCAGCTGGGCCGCGCGGCGCGTTCGCCGAGGCGAGACAGACCTGCATTCGAACGAGCACCGACCCGGCCGCAACACCCGTCGGGGTTGCGCGCCTCGGTCCAGGAGACGATTGCGAAGGCACCGAACACAAAGCACGAGTGCGTAGGTTGGCCGCCCTGCACCGCGCCCGGTCGTGGGCCGGGTTGGCCGGAACTAGCTGGGTGGGCGATCTGCCTTCCACGGCACGATGCAGACCGTCGCCGGCCCACAGGCGCCTCACTGCCCCGGCGGCGGCCCGACGGCCATCTCGCGCAGCTGCACGCCCAGGCCGGGCCCCACCACGCGCACGTAGCTCAGGCGCGTGCCCGCGGCCTCCCAGGCCAGCCCGGCAAGCGCGCCATCGAATCGCACGCAACTCATCGCGGCGGACAGTGCTGCGGGCATCTGCCCACCGGAGATAGGCACGAGACACAGCCGACCTTCCCCACTCGCAGCGGAAGGAGGAGCGAGCGCCAGCCAGCGCCCGTCCGCGGACCACCCCGCCACGTATTTGATCCCGGGCACGCTCCCGGCCGGCGTGACAGCCCACGTGTGGCGGTCGAGCACATAGAGCATGACGGACGCCTGGCCAGGAGGGCGCGCCGCGAGCACAATGCCCTCGCCGTCCGCGGACGGCGCTGACGCCTGGATGACGCGATCGGGCCCCAAATCGGCGAGAGCCATCAGCCCGCCGGCGTCGCTACGTATCTTCACCAGCCTGGTGTCCCCAGCCGTCATCTCGGCACCAAGCAGTGTCTGCGGGTCCGTCCACAGGAGCGGGACGACCCGCTGCCCAGGGAGTGCGCGAAACAGCGGCGCCGCCACACCCGACGCGATGTCGAGCAGCTGCAAGACACGCCCACCGCCCGTGCTCAGGACAATGGCCGCGCCATCCGGCGACCAGGTCGGGTCACCGCCGGCAGCGACCGTCTCAGGCGCAGACACACCACCCTCGGCAACGGCGACCACGCGCAGCAGCGCAGCCCGGGCAGCCGGCGGCTGGACCAGAAACGCCAGCTGGTCCGTCCGGGGCGACCAGCGTGGGCTACCGCCAGAGAGGTTGGATAGCACGTGGCCGTCGCGTGCATGGATGACGAAGATCGTGGAGCGCGCCAGAGTGTCGGATGCGTCGCCGGAGGCCACCACCGCCACGAAGGCATTGTCGAACGACCATTGCGGACTCTCGCGCAGCCGCAGACCCGCCGGCAGCTCCGCAACCATGTGCTCGAGCAGTGTGACGCGCCCGGCGCCCGGCCAGTCGAGCACTATGCCGCGGCCCAGTGCAAGGGTTCTCTGCCCCGACATGACCGCGGGCGACCTGGCTGTGGGCGAGGCCGCCACGCGCGCCGCGTGCCGGCCGACTCGCGCACCTGGGAGGAGCGCCCAGACCAGACCTGCGGCCACCAGCACCAGGCACACGCCTGCCAGGGCGGGCCGCGCAACCCGGACAATCCATGCGCGGGGCTCTGCCGGCCATGCGCAGGTGACGGGGAACCCTGGCCAGGCGCCGTTGTGGCTCGTCTCGGCGGGCACACGGTCAGCGCCTGGCGCGGGCGGAGGCTCCTCGACGATCATGCCCACCTGGGGGGGCGCGCTGCGGGTGCGCGGCTGGTGCGGCATGGCGCGCGGGGGCGCCGGCTCACCGGCTGCTGGCGGGGGAACGTGCTCCTCGGCTGCGTGCACGGCCGCGGGGCGGCCCTCCTGCCATGCGGCCCGAGCGGTCAGTTGCCGCTGGGCCGCGTGATACGCGGAGTTGATCTGGCGCATCCGCACTGTTGCGCCATGATCGCTATTTACGTCGGGATGGTAGCGACGGGCGAGCGTGTGATAGGCGTGCTGCAGGGCCTCGGGCGTACAATCGCGTGGGACGCCGAGCACGGAAAAGGGATCGGCGCTACCCGTCACATCCGATGCATCCGATGTGCGCACAAACGGGCCTCCGCCATATCAATCATGTCATGTGACGAACGCTTTTCCCATAGCTCTCACCAGGATGTCGGCGACCTCTGGGCGGCTGTACTCGGGAGGCGGCGTCTGCCCGCTGCGCAGCATCGCCCGGACGCGTGTGCCGCTGAGCACAATATGATCTTCCTCGCCATGCGGACACGTCTTACTGGACGCCATCCCGCCGCAACGCCGGCAGTAGAAGGCGTGCTCGAAGAACAGGGGTGTGATGCCCAGCTCGTCGAGGGCGAAGTCGTTAAAGATATGCTGGGCTTCGTAGCTACCGTAGAAGTTGCCCACGCCAGCGTGGTCGCGGCCGACGATGAAGTGCGTGCAGCCGTAGTTCTTGCGGATCAGGGCGTGAAACACCGCCTCGCGGGGGCCCGCGTAGCGCATGCGTGCGGGGAGGGTGCCGAGCACGACGCGGTCCGCGGGGTAATAGGCACGTAGCAGCACTTCATAGCAGCGCATGCGCACCTCGGCCGGAACATCGTCATCCTTCGTCTCGCCGACGAGCGGCTGGAGGAACAGCCCATCGACGATCTCCAGCGCAGCCTTCTGGATGTACTCATGCGCTCGGTGCACTGGGTTGCGCGTCTGGAAGCCGACCACCGTGCGCCAGCCGCGGCTGGTGAATTCGACGCGTGACTGCTCGGGTGTGAGCCCGTACCTCCCGAAGGGGCCCGAGTCCGGCGGCCGAAGCAGCCAGATTGGTCCACCCAAGAGCACATCGCCCTGCTCATAGAGCGCGCGAACGCCAGGATGGGCGGGATCGTCCGTCCGGAAGACGCGCCGCGCCTCGTACGCCCGATCATAGCTGTACCGCTCGCGGAGCTCCAGGAGGCCCTGCGGTGTACCGTCCAGCGTACGCAGGACGACGGGTGTATCGTCTGGAAGCGATGCGGCCACTTCGCGGGATACAGCCAGAGTGACCGGGAGCGTCCAGGGCGAGCCCTTCGGGAGATGCATATCCTTGACGACCGAGTCGTACTCCGCTTTGGTCATGAATCCGGTGAGCGGGCTGTACGCGCCGATGGCGATCAACTCGAGGTCCAGCAGCTCGCGGCGGCCAATGGTCACGGACGGGGAGTGGGCCGCGGAGTCGAGTCGGCGTTGCGCCTCACTGGGTGGGAGGATGCGCTGCACTAGGGTGCCTCCGTGCGGTTGTGCGACCATGTTCAGTGCCTCCTATGCGCCTGCCGAGCCGACGCACCCACGGACGGCAGGCGCCGTGAGTGCACGCCGCCCAAGGGTGGCGCCGCCGCTCCTGCTGGCCAGGGATACAATCCGGTGCGCTTTAGATAAGCGCTCGTCCAGACATCGAACAACGTCGCATCCAGGCTCGGGTCGCCAAATCGGATGAGATCACCGAGCGCGGTCAGCTGACGCTGGCGCTCCGATTCGGTCGAAGCGCGGGCAATCGCGAGGACGAGACCCTGGATGAGCTGCCGTTCCAGCATGGCTTGCGGCGACTCGATTCCGCTCATAGTGCGCTCCGTTCAGGCAAGCTTGCACTCCACAGCATCCGCAGACTCTACAATGGGGAACACGGATGACACCGAAATGGCCCGCGACTCATGCCAATACCCGTACCCGTACGGTGACTAACGGTCAGCGGAGAGAGCCGGGGCGCGGCCCGCGAAGGGGGCGTGGCCGTTGGCTCCGACATCCTCGTTGGGTGCACTGGCAACGAGGGCGTCGCCCGTGCTGGCCCTCACGTCCACCCCCACGGCCATACGGCGCTCAGGCGGCGCGGCGATGTAGCCGTGCCGCTCCAGCCAGGTGAGAATCTGCGAGGCGCTTTCCTGGGGCGTCTGTGTCGCGGTGGCGACCGTGATCTCCGGCGCGGAAGGAGGCTCATATGGATCCGAGACGCCCGTGAACGCAGGCAATGTTCCGGTGAGCGCCTGCCGGTAGAGCCCTTTCACGTCCCGGCGAATACACTCCTCCAAGGGACAATCTACGAAGACTTCCACGAAATGGGTGACCTGGGCTCGCACGCGAGTACGAGTTTCGTAATACGGTGAGATCGCCGTGGCAATGGCGATCACCCCGTTGCGGGACAGCAGCTCGCAGACGAAGCCGATCCGCAGGATGTTGGTGTCTCGGTCCTCCCGGCTGAACCCCAGTCCTTTGCTCAGGTGGGTCCGCACTACGTCGCCATCCAGCAGCTCGACCCGGTGGCCGCGCGCGCGGAGCGCGGACGCCACAAGGTGGCCGAGCGTGGTCTTGCCCGACCCAGACAGTCCAGTAAACCAGAGAGTGAAACCATCGTCCATGGCGAGGAAGCCTGCCTTCCACTTGGGGAACCGCTAGCTCAGGGCGGGCGCACGAATGGGCAGCGCTGTTTGGATCGGCACGCCGCGCATATCGGTGGGGATGGGGAGTCCGAACGCTTCCAGAATCGTGGGAGCAATGTCCATGAGGTGTCGAGGCGAGATCTCGCCGTGGCCCTGCAGCCGCACATCGCGCATCGCGAACAAGCCGAATTGCGCGTGGTTGGCATCGTCCGGCCCGGTGTCGTTCTCGAAGGTATGGACCGCTCCGTGGCCGAGGGTACCGACCGACCGCCATAGGAGGTCGCCAAACAGCACGATGAGATCGGGCGCGATTCGGCGCACCGACTTATACGTGGTCTCTGGCAGGGCGACGCGCGTGCCGATTGGGCGACCTTGCTCGTCGCCCAACGCCTCCAGCTTCGAGGCCAGCTCGCGGCGCAATGCCTCGTAGTCCTGAGGCTCGACGCAGCCTTGCGGCTCGCGTCCGCGCACGTTGAGGAAGACACGCCCATAGTACCCGCCGGCGCCCCAGGCGCGTGTGTGCTCCCAATCCACGTCCGCCCGCTCCAGCGGCGTGAGACGCTCAGGCGGTCGCCTGAGCACGAGGTAGCCCTCGCGGACCAACCACTCATTCAGGCAGATGCCGCCATCCATGCGCTTGGCGCCGTGGTCGGAGACCAGGATGACGGTGGTCTCATCGCCGACACGGCCAAGCAGATCGGCGATCTGGCCATCCAGATAGCGGTAGTAGTCGTAGATCGCGTTCAGGAGCGGCGTCGGACCGGGATGCTTGCGATGCTCGGGATCCATATACTTCCAGAGGCCGTGGTGGATGCGGTCGGTGCCCATCTCGACGAACATGAAAAAGTCCCACGGCCGCGTGTCCATGAGGTGGCGGACCAGCGTGAAGCGCCGGTCGGTCATCTGGTAGATCTGCCGCAGGAGATACTCCTTGTCCTCCGTGCGGAAGTCGCGCACGTCGAACATGTAGTCGGGCACGACGCGCAGCACTTCCTCGCGCAGCTCGCGCGGGTACGTGAACTGACTCTCCAGGCTCGGGGTCAAGAAGCAACTGACCATCTCCCCGTTCACTGGGCGTGGCGGGTAGGTGCACGGAATCCCGACCAGCACGCATCGCTTGCCATAGCGGCCGAGCACATCGTATACCACCGGCTCCTTGATATAGGTGCTGTTGGCTACCGCCGTCTCCTGGTACGTGTGCTCCAGGCGATTGCGGAAGCCATACACGCCGAGCTCCCCAGGGTCCTTGCTGGTCAACATGGACATCCACGCGGGCACCGTGATGGGAGGGACGCAGCTTTCCAGCCGGGCGTAGACGCCCTCATCCATCAGGCGCGCGATCGTGGGGAGCTGGTCCCGCCACTGCTCGAACGCCAGTTCGGGAGCGGCGCAGTCCAGGCCGATGACGAGTACGCGATGTCTCTGCTCTTCCCTCTGCATGGGTGCTCTCCTTCGTCTCCAGCGCGGTTCCGCCTCGGAGGCCCGCCGCGGCCGGACATGATGTCGCTGGCGATCACAGCAGGCGCCAGGCGGAGAATGCCAGGATGCCAGCCACAGCTGGCCGCAGGATCCGCTCGGGTACTACCTTCGTCAGGCGGGTCCCGATCAGCACGCCCGGGATCGAGCCGAGCATGAGCTGCCCGGCGATGAGCAGGTTCACCGTCCCCAGGTTCCACTGCGCCACGCTGGCTGCGGCCGAGAGAATGAACCCCTGGAAGACGTCGGTCCCCACGCGGCGGCCCATCTTCCACCTCGGGAAGAACAGGAACAGCGCCACCATGACGAGGCTGCCGCCGCCGACTGACGTCAGACCGACCAGGATCCCGACGACGGCGCCGACGGCGACGAGCAGCGAGGGCCGCACTCTCCGCAGGGCCTGCAGGCGTGGGTGCAGGACGGGCGGAGGACCCTCCGGCCAGACGCGTCGCTGGAGGACGGGCAGGGCGAGCAGCATGACCGCAACGAACAGCAGCGTGGCGCCGAGGGCGTGGCTGACGAATCTGTCCGCGGCGGCCACATGCCCATGGGTGAGCGCGTGTAACAGCGCGAGCCCCACCCAGGTAGCCGGCACGCTCCCCGCCGACACCCAGAGAGCGGCACTGACGCGGACCTGGCCCTGCCGAAAATGCTGCACACTCCCAACCAACTTGGTCACCGTCGAGTAGGCCAGATCCGTCCCAACAGCCAGCGTCGGCCGCATGCCCAGCAGGAGCACCAGCACGGGTGTCATGAGCGAGCCGCCGCCCATGCCCGTCAATCCGATGAGCACCCCTACGAGGAAGCCGGTCAGCGCAAACTGCGGTTGCATCCGCGAGCCCCCTCCAAGTGTGCTGTGTGCCTGCGTCTGCATCGTCGCCTGCGACCCGCCCGGCCGCCCATGCTCAGCGTAGCAGCGGCGCGCGGCGAGACACAATGGGCACTGTCGCCCCGGTGGCTGTGGGAATGTGTCCCTAGGAGCCAGGCACCCAGCGCCAGCCGCGGGGCAGCCAGGGGAGATTCTTTGGATGAACCGACCGCGCGCACCGAAGTGTCGGTCCGTGCGTGGCCACAGCGCGTTTACGAGCCTCCGTAGATGAGCATGGCCGCGGTCACATTAGTGCTCGGGATGACGTAGCCGATGACGCTGCCCTGCACCGAGGCTTCGCGCAGGATCGAGGCGTGCGCGTCAACTGGGGACCACCCCGCCACGGCTACCCAGGTGAGGGAGATGGGACCGCCGGCTCCGGAGGTGCGGACAACCTTGGGGTCGCCATGGGTATCGGTCGCGAGGGTGATCGCCGCACCGTGCACGGTTACCTGCGACACCGGGAGCGGCCCATAGCCGGCCTGGACCGGCTTGTCATCCTGCGTGATGCTATAGCGCAGGCACATCTGCCCGTGCGTTGGAGCACCGCAATCGTTCTCCGACTGCGTGACGGAGAGATCCAGCTCGAGCCCGGGAGCGCTCGGGAGGTCGTCTACGTGGACGTCCAGACGTCCGATGCGTTGAACACCGGGGCCGGATCGGACGGATGCCACAGTACGGAAGGAGTGGACCCCTTCCATGCTCTTGCCGCCCAGGGCAGAGAGCATGCCGAGGACGGCGGCGAGCGCGAGCACGCATAGCGTGCGGCGGGAATTGGAGCGGGTGAGCAGCCCGCGCCAGGCGCGGCCGGTCACGCGCCGACCCGCATAGGCACGGGCCTGCTCACGGTCGTGCGAAGCCATGTGCATTCCTCCCTGGCGACGAGCTCAAACGCAGGATGCGGTGCCGGAGTCGGTGAAGGTGCCGCTCTTGCCATCGGGCAGGAATGTCCAATCGTACGACGTCGCGTGCAGGACCAGCTCGAGCACGCCGTAGGTCGTCCTGTTGCGCACGACGCTATTGGCCGCCGTTCCATTGAAGTTCGTGATGAGGCTCTCGCCGCCAGTGCCCACGACGAACTCGGTGACGCCCTTGGCGACGGGATTGGCGTTCGGATCTTGTGGCGCAAAGCGCTCGTAGTCGTGGTCGTGCCCATTGAGCACGACGTCCGCATGGGCGTTGTAGAGGTCCACCCAGACGTCGTGCATCCACGTGTCACCCAGGCTCGGGCCGGACGTGAAATAGGGCCGGTGCCAGTAGACAAGAGTGCAGGCCGCAGGATTCGCCGCGAGATCCGCCTTCAGCCACGTCTCCTGGGCGCTGCCCGCGCTGCACCCGCCGACTTTTCCGCATTCGCTGTTGAGCGCGACAATGTGCCACGTGCCAAGGTTGAACGAGTAATAGCCCTTGCAGTTCGCGGTGCAGGTGGGTTGGAGTGGAGTGGCGGCGGCGCCGAAGTAGGTAAAGTAGCCCCCTGCGTCGGCCGTGCTGCCTGAGCATGTCGTGTAATACTCGTGGTTGCCGACGACAGGATAGGAGATCGCCTTCTGCTGGCCCCAGCTGGGGTCGTACGACTGCTGGAATGCCGCGAGGGTTGCGCAGTTGTACTGGTCGTCGCCGAGAGGGAGTACGGCGGTGGGACCGGCGGAGCCCAGCTCCGCGGCCGTCCACAGTTCCTGGCACCGTGTGCTCGTGCCCTTTCCGCCGTTGAACGCGCTGTCGGTCGGGTCGCAAGCGATGTCGCCCGCCGCGAGTACAACCGGATCGCCGGACGTGGTCGCGCTCGCGGCGTGGGCAGTGCCGTTGAGGCCGTGGTTTGCCGGCGAGACGAGGCCCACGGCAACGATCATCGCCATGGTGGCGCCCAGCAGGTAGAGGCGGGCCACGGCGGCAGGATTCTGGTGCCTGCGGTATCGCGTCAACGTATCGCTCCTTTCCTGATCGACAGAATTAGCCTCCATCCGGTGCCTGGTTGAGGAGGTGCCTGTCGCACCCGAGACCAATTCGCGGAGCCATCTCCCGCGGAGGCGCTGGCCGCGGATGGCCGGCGCCCCACGCGAACATCAGGCGACGCGGGCGCAGCCGGCAGCGGTAGGGCGGGAATGCGTCTCGCGTCGGCCGCGACACGGCGGCACCACTCTGAAGACGCCCTCGCGATGGACGCTCCAGGGCGAGGGTAACATTAGAGCGGCGTCTGGGCCATGGGCATTTCTCCTCGGTGGATGTGGGCACGCATCCCCCCTGCCTGGGCGCTCCTTAAATTCGCTCGCACAGGGGAGGGTCGTTTCCCTGTGAGGGATATCCGGTTGCATTCTTCACGTGGGAGACATCGTGGCCCCAGGGTGCTTGGCGCGCAAAGGGGGAAATCACGCGAGGGCGAGTCGTGGCGGGACGAGACGCCGGCGAGTCAGGGGCGCGGCGCGGCAGGCGCGGCGCGTTGAGCCAGCACGGCGTGGTACGCGGCGTCGAGCGGGGCAAGGGCGACCGTC
>CAYQFU010000072.1:0-22501 GCA_964416775.1 uncultured Ktedonobacterales bacterium | reverse complement strand
GATCGAACGACTGGACCAAGGTGAGGCGAGCCACCTCGTCCTGATCGGCTAATTCACTCGCGAGTGAGCCGAGGGGACATCCGCCGACGCAGTGCCGCGCGTCTTGCAGGGCAATCACAGCGGCAGCCCAGCGTTCCAGATTCTCCCAACTGTCGAGATGATCGAGCACGGGCTGTTGTGCGGCCAGGACATCGCTCGTCTGCCGTCCGATGATAGCCAGGACCAGATCGTCTTTATTGGCGAAGTAATGGTAGAGCTGACTCTTGCTCACGGAAGCGGCGACGCAGATGTCGTCTAGACTGGTACCCTGCACGCCCTGCTCGCCAACAAGTCGAGCGGCGTGCGTGAGAATGCGTTCACGACTGCTGCGACCTCGTGCGGTAAGGAGTTCGTTCGGCATCTCGTTTGCCCTCCTTGTGCCCCCCTTTTGCGCTTTGCCCCGCCGTTTTGCGCTTCAAGCATATCACACACTGGACTTTCCGGTCCACTTCTGGTACACTGGACTTCGCGGTCCACAAAAATGGACCGAATAGTCCATTGTGAGTACCCCCAGAGAACGAGGAAGAGGGAATGCGTTTACAAGGAAAGACGGCGCTGGTCACCGGAGCAACCGCAGGGATTGGACAGGCCATTGCGCAAGCCTTTGCCCGGGAAGGGGCGCACGTCGTCGTGACCGGGCGTGACACGCAACGCGGCCAAGCCGTGGTCGAGGCGATCCGCAGAGCCGGTGGATCAGCGACGTTTGTCGCCGCCGATCTCACCTCACAGCCAGGCATCGAGCGACTCGCCAAGGAAGCGGCGGCAGCATTCGGCCCCATCGACATTCTGGTGAACAATGTGGGCATCTATCCCTTTGTGCCCACTGCTCAGACCGACGAAGCCACCTTCGATGAAGTGATCAGGACGAATGTGAAGGCGCCGTTTTACCTCACCGCCGCCCTGGCCACGCAGATGGTCGAGCGTGGGGCAGGCAAGATCATCAATGTGACGACGATGGCTGCCCATGTGGGCATACCCGGGTATGCGCTCTATGGCGCCTCCAAGGCGGCGCTGACGCTGCTGACCAAGTCCTGGGCGGCCGAGTTTGGTCCGAGCGGGGTCAATGTCAATGCGATTTCTCCCGGCCCCACGCGGACTCCCGGAACTGTCGGGATGGGAGAGGGGCTAGATCAATTAGCCAGTACCCTTCCCGCTGGCAGAACCGCCGACCCGGCGGAGATTGCGGAGGCGGCAGTCTACCTGGCCAGCCCGGAAGCTAATTATGTCCATGGGATCACGCTTCCCGTTGATGGAGGGCGCACAGCCATCTAACACAGGAAGGCAGCAAGACGGCATACGCTTCCAGGCGCTTCAGCACAGCATATGAAGCGCCTGGACGGTCTCATTGGGTTCGTGCAAACAGATGGTTGGGCCACTGGCCAAAGCAAACAAAGCAAACATCGTGCACTGAGTACTAGCGGCTCTGCTCGATGAATGTGCGACGCAGGATCTTCCCAGACGCCGTCCGTGGAATTTCCTCGACAAAGGTGATGCCCCGCAGCGCCTTGTATTTTGCCAGCCGGTCGTTGACGAAGGCCATCAGGTCGTCAGCTGTCACGCTCGCGCCCGCCCGAGGCGCTACGTATCCCCACGGCACTTCGCCCGCCTCGGGATCGGGCCGGCCCACCACCGCGCAGTCACGCACGGAGGAATGCTCCAGCAGCACGCCTTCCAGCTCCGCTGGCGCGACCGACCAGGCGTTGGTCTTGATCATCTCTTTGGCGCGGTCCACGATGAACAGATACCCCTCGTCGTCAACGTATCCGACGTCGCCCGAGTGGTACCAGCCATCGCGCAGCACGCGCGCGGTCTCCACTGGGGCCTGCCAGTAGCCGCGCATGATCTGCGGCCCGCGAATGCAGACCTCGCCGACCTCGCCCACGCCAAGGGTGCGCTCGCCGGTCTCCAGGTCCACCACGCGCTGTTCCGTGTCGTGCGCTGGCAACCCGCCGGACATCAGCTTGATGCGCTCGGGCTCCAGTGGGCTGTGATGCGTCAGCGGCGACGTCTCCGTCATGCCGTATGCCTGGAGCACTGGCACGCCCGTCGCCTCGACGACGCGGCGCGCTGGCTCCGCAGCCATCGGTGCCGCCGCGCTCAGAATGTGCCGCACTCTGGGGAATAGCTCGGGGCCCGGGTTTGGGAGAGTGGCCAGCGCCAGCAGCACCGGCGGCGCTACCGGCAAGATCGTCACGCCCCTGCGGCGCACAAGCGTCAGCATCTCATCGGAGACGAAGCGCTCCATCAGGACCAGACCCGCTCCCGCGAACAACGCCTGGCCCAGTAGCGCCACGCCGTAGATGTGGTACAGGGGCAGGAAGACCAGGAAGACGTCTTGCTCCGTGAGGCGGGCCGCCGCCGCGAACTGGGTGTAGTTCACCACCAGATTGCGGTGTGTCAGCATCACGCCCTTGGGCAGTCCCGTCGTGCCGCTGGAGTACGGCAGCGCCAGCAGGTCGTCCGGCAGGACTTCTTCGATCGGCTCCCAGGCCGGCCGGGTCTCGCGCAACAGCTGGCCGAACGGCAGCACATCCGACGCACCCTCCACCGGCTCGCTCCCCGTCACCATCACCCAGCGCAGCGCGGGCGCCTGTCCTTGCGCCGCCCGCACCAGCGGCAGCAGCTCGCGCTGCGCCAGGACGGCCACCGCGCCCGTGTTTTCCAACTGATAGCCGACCTCACGCTCTCTGTACGATGGGTTCATCGGACTCAGCACCACGCCGAGCATGCTCGCGCCCAGCCAGGCGACCGCGTACTCCGGGCGGTTGGGCAGCAGCAGGCACAGCCGGTCCCCTTTGCGCAGACCCAGCGCGTGGAGCGCGGCAGCAGCCTGGTGCGCCAGCGCCCGCAGCTCGCGGTAGGTGACCACCATGTCGTGCCAGAAGACGGCAGGACGCTCCGGCCAGCGTGCGGCGGTGCGCTCCAGCATCTCGTGGAACGCCACCGCTGGGTACTCCAGCGACGGCCGGAAGAGCTCTGGGTGCGCGTACGGCGACAATCGGGCCGCACTGGTCGTGACTGCTACCTGCTCCACCATCGTGGCGCCTCCCGCTGTGTGCTCGCGCGCTGGCCGCCCATGGCCGCCCGCTGGAGCCAGTGTATGCGCTCGCGCACCGCGCGCGTCAAGCCCTACTGGCTATCGCCAGTCTACCCACCTAGCTCCCTGGCGCGGCGCTCGGCTTCGTCCGCCTCGGCGTCGCGACCCAACGCACGGAGTGCCTTGGCCTTGTCTTCCCATACAGGTAGCTGAGCGTCAAGCGCCAAGGCGCGTTCAAAGTCAGCCAGCGCGTCCCATGAACGACCCACCGCAAGCAAGATGGCGCCTTTCGTGTGCCACGCATTGGCACTTTTTGAGTCAAGACTGACTGCCTTCTCGGCTATGGGCAGCGCATCCGCGTGCTGCCCCATGCAATACAACGTCCAGGCCTTGTTGTTCCACGAGCTGGCTACGTCCGGCTGGAGGCTGACTACCCGGTCGGCTGCCTCCAGTGCCTCCTCGTAGCGGCTAAGCCCTATGAGTGCCGTCGTCTTGGTAGACCAGGGCATGGGATTCGCCGGTTGGAGGCTGATGGCCAAGTCCGCTGCCGCCACCGCTTCCTGGTTGCGACGCAGGTTGTTGAGGGCAATCGCCTTGTTGGTCCAGGACATGGCGCTGTCCGGCTGGAGGCTGATGGCTCGGTCGGCTGCCTCCAGCGCTTCCTGGTACCGTCTTAGGCCGAGGAGTGCCGCCGCCTTGTTGGACCACGCGATGGCCTGGTCCGGCTGGAGGCTGACGGCGTGGTCGGCTGCCGCCAACGCCTCCTGAACGAGACCCGGGCGGTCCTGAACGCGACCCAGGCCGAGGAGGGCCAACGCCTTGCTGGACCACGCAAGGGCAAATTCGGGATGGAGGCTGATGGCCCGGTCGGCTGCCTCCAACGCCTCTTGGTAGCGCCCCAACTCGCCGAGGACCGCCGCCTTGTTGCACCAGGTTCCTCCGTCATTCGGCTTGAGGGCCAGCGCACGCTCGTGCGCTGTGAGTGCCTGCTGCCAGTGGTATGCCATGCCGTGGGTTGCGCCCATCCTGCGATGGGTCGCACCCAATATGGTGTGGGCAAAGCCCAGCATGAACCAGGCATCGAAACTGTCAGGTCGTGGTTGTAGGTGGCGTGCTTCAACCCACCTGAGGCTGTGCAGGTACAGGGCGGCGTTCAGGTCCGCCGCGTCCAAGGGTTCCACCGCCACAGGCAGCAGGAAGCGGCTGACGTTCCCGCGTTGGAGGTGGTACGCCCGCTCGCATTGGTCCAGGACCCACCGCGACGCCAGGGCCGCCTTGGACAGCAGAACGACGAAGACGGGCCGGTCAGCCAATTCCCCCATGACGGCACCTCGCTGGATGATGCGCCGTAGGTGGCCGGTGCCGAGGTTGTGCTCGTCGTACCACACGTCCGCCCCCACGCCACGCAACGCCTTCACCAGGTCATCGGCAAACGCCTTGTCCTGGGAGCTATGGCTGAGGAAAATGCGTGGCTGGGCCATGGCGGTGCCCTCCCAATGTCGAGCTTGTTCCGCCAGTATAGCACGCCTGCCGTGCCCACGCTACTCGCCGTCCAGCAGCGACAACTGGCCTGCATTTCCTTCGGAGTCGTCATTGGGTGCCATCACCTTCGGCCTGCCTCGCACGCACATCAAGGCGCTCGCATGGTACGCGGCGCTGATGCTGAGTGTCAGCAGCTTCCACGGACGCGGGTTCTTTCCCGGCGGCAGTCCAGGACATAGCGTGACGCTCGACGACCCCCTGACGGTTCTCGCTGCTGCCGAGGCTATCGTGGGGCTCTTCATCGAAATCAGCTTCATTGCCACGTTTACTCAGCGGTACGTCGGCAAATGAGGCAGATCAGCAGCATGGCCAAATGAGCCAGACGAGCAGGGCAGACGCATCTGGATGGCTTTGCTGGGCTGGTCGTCGGCGATGTGGCCTTGCACGCGGTACACGTCTCCCAACACGTCCCACGTGCCAATGTTCGCTGGATCCTTAGCCAAAATACGAGCAAGGAGTATGATAGTAGTGTCGCGCAACTTCAAAGCGATTTGTGAGGGATGTCGGCTTCGTAGCGATTCCGATTCCATGCCGGTCCGCTACATGAGAAGAGGAGGGCTCGAGCATGAGGGCACGACCGATCATCGTAGGGCTGCTCGCACTCTGCGCCATGGTCAGCGCGGCCGGGTACACGCTTCACGTCCAGCCATTTTGGAGGCCCACTACCGTCACAGCGGTAGCATGTCCAGGTCCGTCTACCCCTGCATACGGCTTTCCGGCTATTCGCCCGCGGAACGACTGTACGCCCTCCTTCACCGCGCAGGATGTCCGCACCTATCTCCATTCTGGGTTCAGTCTTGGGCACACGGGCCTGGCTACAAACATCACGGTCGTCACGATTCTCTGCACGACGAGTCGTGATGCGAGCATCCTGATTGGCGACGGCCCCACCGGCTTGCCGGATACCGCCGTGGTCTGTTACGTGGAGATGCGGGGAACGGCTACCGGCACCGCGATCTATGTTCCCCCGAGCGTCCCCAGGTATCGGCACTCGGGGTCTGCAGTGACCATTCACGCCCTGTTCGATGCCCATTCTGGCAATGGGCTTGAGTTCGGCACGCAGTAGCGTTCGCGCCGGAACGCAATTGCAGCCGCCGCGGAGGACGATCGGCGGCAGCACGGCGTTCGCCAAGACAATCCTCTCCGAGACACACAACCGATGAGGCAAGTGGAAGGACGGGACTCTGAACGGAGACCTCGTCGCGGCGCTCACCCGCGCTTCTTTGCTGGCGCTGTCGCCGTCGTCGCTGTTTGCGATGCGGCTTCTCCTCCCACCTCTCCGAGCACCTGGCGTACTGCCGTCAGGATCTCGTCTGACAGGTCGGGGCATGCCTTGTACACGCCTCGTGCCGCCGCGATTCCCCCGATCATGGCGGCGGTGATCGCAAGGGCTCGTTGGCGTGCGGCCGCTGTCGATGCCGTCGTCGTCGGCTCGAGCGCCGACTGGACAGCCTCAACGGTCCGCTCGAATCCGTCGCTGAATTGGGCGCTGATCGCTTCGTCCTGCCGCGCGATCTCGCTGGCAGACGCCGTCATCGGGCAGCCGTCCGCGAGGTCGTCGCGGTGCCGCGACGAGAGGTAGACGTCGAGATAGTCGGTCAGCGCCGGCCTGTGGTTGTCCCTGGGGGCCGTCATGCGCGCCAGGCTGCGATCGAGGCCGTAGGCGAGCGCTTCAGCCGCCAGCGCATCCTTGGACGGGAACTGCGCGTAGAGCGCCCCATGCGTCAGGCCAGCGCTCTTGCAGATCTCCGCGACGCCTACGCCGTCGATGCCTCGCTCGCGAAACAGGCGCGCCGCCGCCCGAATGAGTGCCGCCCGGTTTGCGGCGGCCTGCACCTTGGTGACTTTCACGATACGTCCCCCCTCTGCCGGTCCACGTTGTTACGACTTCCTTGTAAGACTACCGCGCCCTTCGTGGATGCCTTGACACTAAAGATTGCGGTCACTACCATTATAGTATTCATTGCACTCACAATGATCAGCAACGACGGACGAGTCGACGCGCCACGTCGAGGAGGGCGGCAGCAGCCAAGCGGGAATGACTCCGCTGGGTTGACGTGATGCGCGCACGTCAGTTGGGTCCACTTCAGGCGGTGTGTACACAGGAAAGGACACGGCAGGATACGATCATGAGGACCTTCACGCGCTTCGCGCTGGACCGCTCGACCCCTTCGCTCTGGCGAGCGACCTTCAACCACCCACCCATCAATTTGATCGACGCCGTGATGATCGGTGAACTGGGCGAACTGTTCGCCACAGTCGAACGGAACGAGGGGCCAGCCGTCCTGGTGTTTGACAGCGCCGACCCGGACTACTTCCTGGCGCACTACGACATCACGGTCGACAATCGCTCCCTTATCAGCGCACTCCCGGCAGGGCCGACCGGTTTCCAACCCTGGGTCGACATCCTGGTGCGACTGAGCAAACTCCCCCCGGTCACGATCTCGGCGATCCGTGGGCGCGCCCGCGGTGCCGGCAGTGAGTTCGTCCTCGCCAGCGATATCCGCTTCGCCAGCCGTGAGCGGGCCGTGCTCGGCCAGTTTGAAGTCGGCTTCGGTGCGATTCCGGGAGGCGGCCCCGCGTCCCGGCTGCCGCGGCTGGTCGGACGGGGTCGGGCGTTCGAAATTCTGCTCGGGGGCGAGGACTTTGATGGTGAGCTCGCCGAGCGCTACGGGTATGTCAACCGCGCCATTCCAGACGCCCAATTCGACAATTTCGTCGATGGCTTCGCGCGCAGGGTCGCGACGTTCGACCGTCAGGCCCTGGCGGATATCAAGCACTACGTCAACAACGTTTCCCCGCCGGCTGATGCGGAATTTCCCCCGCAGATGGACGCCTTCTGGCAAGCAGCGGCTGGCCCGGCGCTGCAGGCGCGAGCCAGCAAAGCGTTCGAAGACGGCTTCCAACAACGCACCGAGGTCGAACGCCACCTCGGCGAGTACGTGGGACAGTTCGCCGCAACCGATCGGTCGCCAGCGGCCACCTGACTGATGGCCGGACAGCAAACCCGCACAAGCCACCGAGGCGCTACCGCGAAAGGAATTCCGATGCCAGACCAGCCCACCTCGCTCAGCATGGACGTCTACGTGACGCCACTTGAACCAACTGGCACCAACGACCCGCCTCCCGGCGCACGGCAGCGAATGTGGTCCCCCATCTCGGCCACGCTCGTCTCCGGCAAGCAGGACGCCGTCCTCGTGGACGCGCTGCTGACCGTCGGCCAGGCACGCGGCCTCGCCGACTGGGTGGCTGCCCAGGGCAAGAACCTGACCGCGGTCTACCTCACCCACGGCCACGGCGATCACTGGTTCGGCCTGAGCGTGCTGCTCAACCGCTTTCCCCACGCGCGAGCGTTCGCCCTGCCCGCGGTGATCGAGCGCATGCGCGAAAGCTCCACACCGGAGAGTCTCGCCTTCTGGCACGGACTCTTCCCCGGCCGGATCCCCGACCCTCTCATGCTGGCCGAACCTCTTCCCGATCACACGCTCGCGCTGGAGGGCCACGAGTTGGTCGCAGTGGAGCTTGGGCACACCGACACCGATGACACGACCTGCCTGCACGTGCCGGACATCGGTCTCGTGGTGGTCGGAGACGCCGCGTATAACGACGTCCACCTCTACCTCGCCGAGTCCAACCCCCAGACCCGGCGCGAGTGGATCGCCGCCCTCGACACCATCGAGTCGCTGCACCCACGGGCCGTCATCGCCGGCCACCAGCGCGCTGGTCGCCACGACGGCCCCGAGATCATCGACGAGACCCGCCAGTACATTCGCGACTTCGACGGACTCGTGGAGACGACGGAGACCGCGCGCGAGCTGTACGACCAGGTCCTCGCCCGCTACCCCGAACGCATCAATCCTGATGCGCTCTGGCGATCGGCGCAGGCCGTCAAGGGATGATCCTCTCCACGAACAGGAAAAGCGATCGCTTCAAGGGCCTGGTGCGACAATGCTCGGTCAGAGAAGACAGGAAAGCGAAATCGTCATGGACGCTCTGTTGGCTACCGTGCTTACTGCTGCTGGCGGCCTGGACCGCTGGTCAGCCGTCAAGACGCTTTCCGCGCACCTATCGTTCGGCGGCCCGTTCTGGGCCGGGAAAGGCTGGCCCAACGTGCTCAGCGAGGAGACCCTCGACATGGACACGCGTCGCCAGCATCTCGTCTACACGCCATACACCGCCCCCGATCGGATCTCCGTGTTCGACGTCGATCCTGAACGGCTCACCATCCAGACCACCGACGGCGAAGTCATCGAACAGCGCACCAACCCCCGCGCGTCGTTCGCCGGATACGATCGCTCCACGCCCTGGGACGCCATACAGGTAGCCTACTTCAGCAGCTACGCGACGTGGAATTACCTCGCCGAGCCGTTCCTGTTCACCTACCCCGGTGTACAGGCGCGTGAGATCGAGCCCTGGGAGGAAGAGGGACAGACCTGGCGCCGGCTGCACGTCACCTTCCCCCGCACCATTGCCACCCACAATCCCGAACAGGTCTTCTACTACGACGCCGGCGGGATGCAGCGTCGCATGGACTACGCCCCTGAGGTCAATGACAACCACCTCATTGCCCACTACAGTAGCGACCCGAAGACGTTCGGCGGCTTCGGGTTCCCCACCCGTCGCCGCATCTACAGCCGGAACCCCGACGGCACCGCCGACTTCAGCGTAGCGACCATCACCATCGACATTCACGACATCGAGGTTAGGTAGCTCGCACGCGCACTCCGACCACTTCGCGGGCGTCAGCCTCCTCGACACGCCATCCTACGCGCTGGCGCCCGTGGCCGATCGCATCAACGAAAACGGCGACTTCCAGGACTTCCAGATCAAACGACGGCCGGGGTCTGGCTATATGCGCCGGCCTGTGTAGTATGGCGCAAGACTTGATGCACGCGCCGACGCCCGCATGTGATTGCTGTCCGGCGTATAATGAGAGCCATCGTTCACCATGACATGTCCATCCGGCACCCTGGACCTCAGCCCAATGCATGGTGCGGAGGCTTCTCATGCCCCTCCAGACCATCGTGCTCCTGGTGCTGGCGGCCATCGGCCACAGTGCGTGGAATCTGCTCTCCAAGCGGAGTCTGGACAAGCAGGTGTTCTTGTGGCTTGCGCTCGTCGCCGCAACGGGTATCTTCCTCATCCCCTTCCGCGTGCTCTACGCGCCCATTCCCCTCATCGGGCTCGGCATCGCCCTCGTCTCGGGGCTCGTCGAGGCTGGCTATTTTCTGCTGCTTGGCAGCGCCTACCAGCGCGGCGATCTCTCCCTCGTCTATCCCCTCGCCCGCGGCTCCGCGCCTCTCGTCGTCACACTGTTTGCGCTCATCTTCCTGCGCGAGCGTCCTTCTGCCGAGGGAATTGCCGGCATCTTGCTCATCGTCGCCGGCATCTACGCCCTGCACCTCCGCCCCCTCGACCGGAGCGGTCTGCTCGCTCCCTTCGCGTCATTGCGCCGAGACCGCGCGTCGCAATTGGCTCTGCTCGTGGGCGTGGTCATCGCCGTTTACTCTGTCATCGACAAGGTCGGCGTCAGCTACGTCAACCCGCTGCTGTATGTCTATCTGATCTTTGTCGTCTCATGCGTGGCGCTGGCCCCCTATATGCTGTTCGCCCGCCGGGCCGCCATCGTACGGGAGTGGCGCAAGAACTGGGTGACGATTCTGGCCGCGGCCGTGATGTTCGTCGGGTCGTATCTGCTCGTGCTGATCGCCCTTACCATCACTCAAGTGGCGTACGTCTCGTCCGTTCGGGAGATGTCCGTCGTCTTCGGTGCACTGCTCGGCACGCTCGTACTGCGCGAGGCATTTGGCGCCACCAAGGTGTTTGGCGCGCTCCTCATCTTCGCGGGCATCGTCGCCATCGGCGTGGCGGCGTAGTATCTCCGTGGCGAGGTGTGCGCTGGCGTCTTGCCAACGGAGGCAGCAATGGCGCGTAAGGCGGTGCGGCGAGATGATGGGATCTGGCCGCCATATCCGTACGGCCGCGGCACACGGCGTGCGGCATGCTTCGATCCGGCGCGCGGACGGAGCACGGGCGGTTGCTTCCGGCTTTGGCTCGCGCCCGCCCACATGTTCCAGCGGTCGCCTCGATCGCGCCCGCGCTAATGGGACGACGCACGTCCTGTTTGGAGGAGACAAGCTCATGGCTCTGGCTGAACGACACGCCCAGGCAAATTGGGAAGGCAATCTCACTCAAGGCAAAGGCACGTTCACCGTTGGCAGCGGAGCATTTCCCGAGCAGCCGATCACCTGGGCCGCGCGTACCGAGCGACCGGACGGCAAAACCAGCCCTGAAGAGCTGATCGCAGCTGCCCAGGCAGCCTGCTATGCCATGGCCTTCTCCAACACACTCAACAGAGAAGGCGTTCCACCGGAGCGGCTCACGGTGGATGCCACGTGCACCCTCGATCGCGTCGAAGGCGGCGTGAAGATCACCACCATGCGCATCGAGGTCCGCGGCAAAGTTCCAGGCGTCGACCAGGCGCGGTTCGAGCAGATCGCGGCCATGGCCGAGCAAGGCTGCCCCGTGAGCAATGCTCTGCGCGGCAACCTCGAGCAGACCCTCACCGCGCGACTCGAACAATAGCCCGCCACGGTTTTCGCTGCTCATCGTGGAGCGGCGCGAAGCGAAGGAATCGCTCTATCGCGCCGCGCCTTCATTTTGTGGTGAGGAAGCAGGTGATCTGCTACCTCACCGAATACGCCACGCGGGGGCCCCGTAGGTGCCCCCGCGTAGTCTGCCACATGAGCCAATAGCGCACGAGCTGCGACTACTTTCCGGCAAGATCACATTGCCGCCGCCAACACAGTTGCAACGACGGTCCTTACTGCGACTAACAACACCCGTGCGTCAGGGAGACAGGGTGCTCGTGGGTCAGACCTCCATAAAGGAGATGGTGTGATTACCGTATCCTCTCCTGCCTCTTGCGTCGGCGTAAGCGGCGGCGCTCAGACGGCCAGTTGGGAGGATATCGGAACCGGCCGACTGGAGGGCCGAGTTCCTGGCGGCTCATTCGGCCCTGCCGTATCTCGACGAAAGCCCGTGCGATGGAGAACGCTAAGACGCCGCCTCCTATGAGGACCCAACTTACCGGCGGTGGTTGCCCCAACTGTTCCCCCATCAGCCATCGGCTCAGGTCACTTATGGTCACCAGAACGATGAGGACAGCGACGGGAGGACCGATGAAACGCAAGAGACCGAGATGCCAATCGGTGTTTCTGGACGGGTACCGCAGCCATGCAATGACGCTCATGGCGGCGAGGAACCCAGCGGCCTCGGCCAGGACGAGTATCTCAAGCATGTGGACGCCCTCACCTCGCGGTACTTCCCAACCGAGCAGGACTATAGCACGCGTGGTCATCCTGCGCTCAACACCAGGGAGCGGTCCTGCCTTGGCCCGAGCCGCCAATCAACTGTCTTTATTCGGTTTGGTGGTCGGTCGCTGGGGCCACATCACACCGCTGCGCGGCCGGTGGGGAAAATAACTCCGCGGTGTGGTCTTCCGTTCAGGCTAGCCAGCTTTGGAATAGTTGCAGAGAAGCCTAATCATCTGTGCTAGACTGACAGAGTATCCGCTCACTATTGGCGACCATGCGCCTGCTACGCGCATCGGCCGATACACTCCACCAGGAGGCACCTCCTGTGCCCAGGACGCCACGCACCACTACTCCTGATAACAACCCCAAGACCGGCAAGCGCCGCGGCGCGGCTGTCCCCTCCACCGACGGCGCGTTCGGCGGCGACGCTGCGAGCGAGCAGAGCACGCAAACTCCCGCCGCCCCGGCCGTCGCTACCGCCGATGCCGCCGCCCTCATGCTCGAGGCGCACGTGCAGGAGCTGCGCGAGCGTATTCGCGAGGCGGACGACGCGTATTACCTGCGTAGCGAACCCATCATGGCGGACGCCGACTACGACGCCCTGATGCGCCAGCTGCGGGCGCTCGAAGACGAGCACCCAGAGCTGGTCACCCCGGACTCTCCGACGCAGCACGTCAGCGGCCGCCCCACCACCGATTTCGCCGAGGTGCGTCATCGCGTTCCCATGCTGAGCCTGGCCAACGTGCACACTCCCGACGAGCTGCGCGCCTGGCAGGAGCGCGCCCAACGTCTGCTTCCCTCCGCCGCCTTCGCCTACGTCCTGGAGCCAAAGATCGATGGTCTCAGCATGAATCTGCTGTACGAGCGCGGCCGGCTCGTATTGGCCGCCACACGTGGGGACGGCGAGGTGGGCGAGGACGTCACGCCCAACGTGCGCACGATCAAAGAGATCCCTGGCCGCCTGCGCTCAGATGGCGACGTACCCATTCCCGAGCGCGTCGAAGTGCGCGGCGAGATCTACATGAAGACCACCGACTTCGAGGCGCTCAATGAGCGGCTGGCCGACCAGGCGCTTGCCGCGAACATCAAGCCGCGGCTCTTCGCCAACCCGCGCAACGCCGCCTCGGGCGCCCTGCGGCAGAAAGATCCCAGCATTACGGCCACCCGCCCGCTTTCCTTCCTCTCGTGGGGCATCGGCGTCATCGAAGGCGCGCGCGAGCCGGAGAGCCAGTGGGAATTGCTGCGCTGGGTGCGCGCGTGGGGATTCCCGGTCAGCCCGCTCATCAAGCGCGTCGAGACGCTCGACGAGGCCCAGGCGTTCTGCGACCAGCTGGAGCGTATGCGCTTCGACGTGCCGTTCGACATCGACGGCGCCGTCATCAAGATCGATGCCCGCTGGCAGCAGGCCGAGCTGGGCGCCGTCGCCCGCGATCCGCGCTGGGCCACCGCGTACAAATTCGAGCCGATCCAGCGCAACACCAAATTGCTGGACATCTGGGTCAGCGTCGGCCGGACCGGCGCCCTCACCCCCAATGCGCGTTTGGAGCCCGTCCGCATTGGCGGCGTCACGGTCTCCAACTCGACGCTGTTCAACGCGGACTACATCAAAGAGCGCGATCTACGCATCGGCGACACGGTCGTCGTCGAGCGCCGCGGCGACGTCATCCCCAAGGTCGTCAAGCCGCTGACAGATCTGCGCGACGGCACCGAGCGCGTATGGGAATTTCCCGCCGAGTGCCCCGAATGCCACCAGCCGGTCTACCGTGGCGAGGGCGAGGCCGTCACCTTTTGTACCAATGCCGATTGTCCGGCCCAGCGGCTGGAGCGCATCAAGCACTTCGTCGGCCGCGCCGCCATGGACATCCGCGGCCTGGGCGACCTCATCGTGAAGCGGCTGGTGGATGCCGGCCTGATCCAGGACGTCGCGGACCTCTACGGCCTCACCAAGGAGCAGGTGCTGGCCCTCGACGGATTTCAGGAGCGCAGCGCCTCCAATCTCATCAACGCCATCGAGCAGAGCAAAGCGCAGCCGTTCCCTCGTGTGCTCTTCGGCATTGGCATCCGCTTCGTGGGCCAGAAAGCCGCCGAGACGCTGGCCGAGGGTCTGCGCTCGATGGACGCCATCCTCGACGCCGAGCAGGAGCGCATGGCCGCGCTGGACGGCATTGGCCCGCGTATCGCCGCCAGCGTCCACAACTGGACGCACTTGCCCACCAACCGCCACCTCGTCGCGCGCCTGAAAGAGGCTGGCCTGCAGCTGGCTCTGCCGGAGTCGCCCGCGACCGCGCCGGACGCCGACCTCCCCTTTGCCGGCCAGACGTTCCTCCTCACGGGCTCCCTGAGCAGTCTGACGCGGGGGCAGGCCGAGGACGCTATCCAGCGGCTGGGCGGCAAGATCGCCACGGGCGTCTCGAAGTCGCTGGGGCATCTGATCGTGGGCGGCGACCCCGGCAGCAAGCTCGCCAAGGCTGAGAAGGCGGGCGTGCCCATTCACGACGAGGCCTGGCTGGTCGAGCAGCTGCGCGCCCATGATGCCATGCCCGAGGCGCGGCACATCATGCGGTGAACGTGAAGCTCTGCAGCATGGCCTGCAGGGCCGCGTCGGCATTGTCACCCGAAATGGCGTCCGTGCTGATCTGGTACTCAAAGCCATCGCGCAAGACAGAGTAGTCTGTGTGGGTGTCCGTGACCGCGCTGGCCGTGGTGCCGGCGGTTCCCGTCGCCGTCGTGCCGCCTGTCCCCCCGGCTGGCAAAATTGGCTCGCGCACGGGCACCGTCGCGTATCCCTGCTGGCCGCCGATGGTCACGGAATGAAGGGCAGGATCGTGCACCAGATTGGCCGCCTGCGCCGCGGCCGACAGATCGTGCAGGTCCCAGACCGTAATCGCGAATGTGGAGATGACGGGTACTTCCGTAGTGCGTGCGCCCGTTCGGGTAATGCTCACCTGCAACGGCACCGCGACGATCGCACCCGGTGTGGGGCTGGCGGCTGGAGTCACACTGACCGTGGGGGTCTTCCAGGCATCGGGCACTGAGCCGTTGCTCGCACTGACCTGCCAGCCACTGGGATAGGTGACGCGGAAGTGGTACGCGGCGCTCGCGTACGTGCCAGCTGGCAGGCTGTCGCCGCACGCGACCATCGCCACACAGAGCGCCGCCATCAGCAGGCAGCCTACAATCCCACTCAGTCGCCTCGCCAGTCGCATCGCCCACGTACTCCTTCACGCCACAGCAAGGGCTGTGACACGGGCGTACCCCGCGCGCGCCGTGCCCATCCCGCGCGACTATACACCGCCACGTCGGCTGCGTCAACGCATGCACGACCTCTCGGGAGCATGCGGGTGTAGTGTTGCGATTGCGCCGGGCGGAACCGATCGACAGGGTGGCGTGCGACGGGTCTGGTGTGGGAGCGGGCTTGCCGGCGCGTGTCCGTTGAAGGCGCTGCGTCCCTGCTGATATACTGACATTCACTGCGGCTCGCAGCACAGACGGCGCGGCATCGGCGCTGGGTCGTCCATCATGTACTGCCGATCGAGGGAGACGCTCACGATGGATATGCGCGACCTAGAGATGACCGACCCCGAGTTAGCCGAGATCATCCGGCGCGAGGAACGTCGTCAGTTCGAGGGCATCGAGCTGATCGCCTCGGAGAATTACGTCAGCGCCGCGGTCAACGAAGCCACCGCCAGCGTCCTGACCAACAAGTATGCGGAGGGTCTGCCCGGCAAGCGCTACTACGGCGGTTGCGAGTTTGTGGATCAGGCCGAGCAGCTGGCCATCGACCGTGCCAAGCAGCTCTTCGGCGCCGAGCACGCCAACGTGCAGCCGCACGCCGGCGCCCAGGCGAACGCCGCCGTCTACCTGGCACTCCTCAAGCCGGGCGACACCGTGCTCGGCATGGCACTGGACCAGGGCGGCCATCTCACCCACGGCAGCAAGGTCAATTTCTCTGGCAAGCTGTACAACTTCGTGCCGTATGGCGTGCGCCACGATACCGAGACGATTGACTACGACGCGCTCGAAGCGCTCGCCCGCGAACACCAGCCAAAGCTCATCGTCGCCGGCTTCTCCGCCTATCCGCGCACGCTCGACTTCGCTCGCTTCCGCCAGATCGCCGATTCCGTCGGCGCCTACCTGATGGCGGATATCGCGCACGTGGCGGGGCTGGTCGTGGCGGACCTCTATCCCAACCCGGTCCCCTACTGCCACGTGGTGACGACCACCACCCACAAGACGCTGCGTGGGCCGCGCGGCGCCATCATTCTGAGCACCGCGGACCTCGCGGCCACCATCGACAAGGGCGTCTTCCCCGGCACGCAGGGCGGCCCGCTCGAGCACATCATCGCGGCCAAGGCGGTGGCTTTCAAGGAAGCTCTGCAACCGGACTTTCGTGAGTATCAGCAGCGCGTCGTGGACAACGCTCAGGCGCTCGCCGCTGCCCTGCAGGAGCACGGCTTGCGGCTGGTCTCTGGCGGCACGGACAACCATCTCATGCTCGTGGATGTTCGCCCCCTCAACGTCACGGGGAAGGAAGCGGAAGCCGCCCTCGAGGCCGTCCACATCCACTCGAACAAGAACGCTATCCCCTTCGACCCACAGCCGCCCGTCCGCACCAGCGGCGTGCGCCTCGGCACGCCAGCGGTCACGACGCGTGGCTTTGGCACCGCGGAGATGCGCGAAGTCGCCGACCTGATTTACGACGCGATCGCTGGACGCGACGACCCCGCGGTCGTGGCACAGACGCGCGAGCGCGCCATCGCGCTCGCCACCCGCTTCCCCCTCCCCGGTATCCACCTGACCCCCCGACTGGAGCCAGCAGCGGCGCACTGACCTGTCACCTATCTCCGCCCGGCCCGCCAGGTCAGGCCGAGCAATAGCACAGCGAGTGAAAGGATCACAGCGGCTATGAAAGTCTATCGTGCCGACCAGATTCGCAACATCGCCGTGATAGCGCATGGCGGCTCCGGCAAGACCTCTCTGGTGGACGCCGCGCTCTTCGACGCGGGCGCCGTGACGCGCATCGGGCGGGTGGACGAAGGTAGCTCTGTCTCTGACTTCGACCCCGATGAAATCAAGCGTCACATATCCATCAATCTCAGCGTCATCCCGATCGAGTGGCACGACACCAAGATCAACCTGCTCGACACACCGGGATACGCCGACTTCGTCGGCGAAGTCATGGCCGGGCTGCGGGTGGCCGATGCCGCCATCGTCGTCATCACCGCTGAGAAGGGCGTCGAGGTGGGCACGGAAATGGTGTGGCGCTACGCCGACGAGCACAAGCTGCCACGCATGGTATTCGTCAACAAGCTGGACCGAGAGAACACCAGCTTCGAGCGGGCCCTGCAGTCGCTACGCGAACAGTTTGGGCAAAAGGTCGTGCCCCTGCAGATCCCCATCGGCGAGCAGGCCTCCTTCTCCGGCGTCGTGGATCTCGTGACGGGCAAGGCGTTCTCCTTCGCCGATGGGAAGGTGACCCAGCAGGATATGCCCGCCGCGCTCGCCGACATGGCCGCCACCTATCGCGAGCAACTGGTCGAGTCGGCCGTCGAGAGCGACGACGACCTGATGACGAAGTACCTCGAAGGCGAAGATCTGAGCGAGGCGGAGCTCCGCCGCGCCATCAAGCTCGGCGTCACCACCAATGGCCTGGTTCCCGTCGCCCTTGGGTCGGCCACCAGGAACATTGGCATTCAGACCTTGCTCGACGCCGCTGTGGAATATCTGCCCAGCGCCGCCGAAGCCGGCGCCGAAGCGGCAAACGGGGTCTCGGCGTTCGTCTTCAAGACCATCGTGGACCCGCAGAAGGGCCAGCTGACTCTGTTCCGTACCTTCGCCGGCTCCGTCAAGTCCGACACGCACGTCTTCAACGTCGTGTCGAACACGGACGAACGAGTAGGCCAGCTCGTCTCCGTGCGGGGCAAGAGCCAGGAAAGCGTCCCCGAGGTGCCAGCGGGCGACATCGGGGGCGTCGTCAAGCTCTCGAATACGCACACTGGCGACACCCTTGGCGCCAAGGATGGGACCTCCCGACTGGATTCCATCCGCTTCCCGTCACCGGCCTTTACGGCGGCCGTGGCGCCCAAGACGCGCAGCGACCTGGACAAGCTGGGCACTGCTCTCAGCCGCATCACGGAGGAGGACCCATCCCTCCATGTGTCGCGCGATCCTGAGACGGCGGAGACGCTGCTCGCGGGCATGGGCGAGTCGCATGTGGACATTGCCATCGAGCGCATGCAGAGCCGCTTCGGCGTCGAAGTGGAGAAGCATGACCGCCGCGTGCCTTACCGCGAGACCATCCGCAAGAAGGCGCGCGCCGAGGGCCGGCATAAGAAACAGACCGGCGGTCACGGACAATTCGGCGACGTGTGGCTCGAGGTCGAGCCATGGCCCGACGCCGAAGGGCACATCTTCGAGAACAAGATCGTCGGCGGCGTGGTGCCCAGGGAGTATGTGCCTGGCGTCGAGAAGGGCGTCGGCGAGTCGCTCAAAGAGGGCTTCATCGCTGGCTGCCCGATGGTCCATGTACGGGTAGCGCTGGTGGACGGCAAGTACCACCCCGTGGACTCCTCTTCACAGGCCTTCGAAACGGCCGCCAAGCTGGGCATGAAAGAAGCGGTGGCGCTGGCTGGACCGACTCTGCTCGAACCGATCATGAATGTGGAGATCACCGTCCCCGACGCCAACATGGGCGACGTCAACGGCGACCTCAACACCAAGCGCGCGCGCATCCTGGGCATGGAGCCGGCCGGGACCGGCCTGCAGCGCATCACCGCACAGGTGCCGATGGCCGAGATGCTCCACTACGCGACCGATCTGCGGTCCATCACTCAGGGCCGGGGCACGTTCAAGATGGAGCTTGCCCAGTATGAGGAGGTCCCGGCCAATATTCAGCAGCAGATCGTCGAAGAATACAAGAAGCGCCACGAAGAGAAGTAAGCGCTTAGCGCTACCTGGCGGATCGGCGTTGCGGACCGGACGATGGACGGGGCGTGAGACCGTGGCGGCACGCCCCCATTCGGCGCGCCGGCAGGCTTTGGCGGTGTCCCTCATGGGGACGATGAGGAGGGTACGTGGACTCTATCGAGACGACGACACATCCCCAGGTCAGCGCACGCGCGCAGCGCTTCACCGAGTCGGTGATTCGCGAGATGACGCGACTTGCGGCGCAGCACAGCGCTATCAACCTGGCCCAGGGCTTTCCCGACTTCCCTGCCCCTCAGGCCATCAAGGATGCCGCCGTCGCCGCCGTGCAGTCCGACGTCAACCAGTACGCCATCACCTGGGGCGCGCGCTCGCTGCGGCACGCGCTCGCTGAGAAGCTCGCCCGCGATTACGGCATGGAGATCGACCCCGAGCGGCAGATCACGGTGTGCTGTGGCGCCACGGAGGCGATGATCTCCGCGCTGCTGGCCACCGTCAATCCCGGCGACGAGGTGATTCTCTTTCAGCCGTTCTACGAAAATTATGGGCCTGACTGCATACTTGCCGGCGCCCAGCCCCGCTTCATCCCGCTGCATCCTACGGCCGAGGGCGGGTGGGCGTACAATCCCTCCGAGTTGGAAGCAGTCTTCAACGCCCGCACGCGCGCCATCGTCATCAACACGCCCAATAACCCTACCGGCAAGATCTTCTCGCGGACCGAGCTGGAGCACATCGCCGGTCTCTGCCAGCGCTGGAACGCCATTGCCATCACCGACGAGATTTACGAGCACATCTGGTATCACGATGGCGACTCGACGCGCCAGCACATCCCCATCGCGACGTTGCCGGGCATGGCCGACCGCACGGTGACCATCAGCGGCGCATCCAAGACGTACAGCGTCACCGGCTGGCGCATCGGCTGGTGCATCGCCTCAGCCGAGCTGACTAACGCCATCCGCAAGGTCCACGACTTTCTGACCGTCGGAGCGCCCGCTCCCTTGCAGGAGGCAATTGCCGCCGCTCTGCGCTTCGGTCCCGAGTTCTACCAGCAGCTGGCGTCCGAGTACGAGCGCAGGCGCGACCACTTGCTGTCCGGCCTCGAAGCGGCAGGACTCACCTGCTACAAGCCCGCCGGCGCCTACTACATCATGACCGACATCTCGGCGCTCGGTTGGCCAGACGATCTCGCCTTCACGCGCTATCTGATCGAGCACGTCGGCGTGGCGGTGGTCCCTGGCAGCAGCTTTTATGACGATCCGGCTCTGGGAGCGGGTCAGGTGCGTTTCTGCTTCGCCAAACGCTTCGAGACGCTGGATGCGGCCAGCGAGCGGCTGCGTGCGCATCCGTTACGCTGGCCGGGGTGAAGGCGTGGGGGAGACGGAATGCCGGCGAGTGACACAGCACGTGCGTGCCTGGCGGGCGTCCACCGGACGGCCCTACAATGGTCGAGCGATCACACAAATCGGGGAAGATGTCATCCTCGCGCGGGTGCCGGTGCCGTGGGCTTGATGCCGACGTGGACGGCCACGACGCCGCCCGTCAGGTAGGTGTAGCGGACGTCGGTCCAGCCTACCTCCTCCATGATGGCTTTCAGTTGGGGAGCGCGGGGAAAGGCTGTTACCGAGGTTGGCAGGTAGGTGTAGGCGTCGGAGGAGCGACCGACGATCCGGCCAAGGATGGGCACGATACGCTCGAAATACAGGCTGAAGAGCCCGCCAAACACGGCCCCTGGCGGGTGGCTGATCTCCAGGCACACGACACGACCGCCCGGCCGTACGACGCGCAGCATCTCGCGGAAGCCCTGGTGCAGATCGGCCAGGTTGCGCACGACGAAGGCGGAACAGCAGGCATCGAATGTATCGTCGGCGAAGTCCAGGCCTTCGCCATCCCCCTGGCGCAGCTCGATGCGGCTGTTCAGCCCCAGTCGCTCGATCTTCTGGCGGCCACGCTGCAGCATCTCGGGGGTGAAGTCCACGCCGACGACCGTGCTCCCCGCCGCACCCGCCTGAGCCACGGCAATGGCGAGGTCCGCCGTCCCCGTGCCGACGTCCAGCGCGCGCTCACCCGGGCCAAGTGCCACCTGGCGCGCCGCGAACAGCCGCCACCGGCGATCCAGTCCGCCCGTCATGAGCCGGTTCATGAGGTCATAGACGCCCGCGATGCGTCCGAACATGCGCCGCACATAGACGGGCTTGCCCCCGGCGCGCTCGAAGCGTGCCCGTAGCTCGGGAAGCGGCGGCTCAGTCCGGGTGCTCATCGTTCCCTCCCGCTTGTCCTGTCGTCCCACCAGGCCGCCATGCGCCTATGGCGAGCATTGTGTGGCCATGCCGCAGTGGGCTCACGCGCGGGCAACCGCCTGCCCCGCGCGTCGCCCGCGGTGACGCTCTCACCGCTCACCAGCTCCGTGCCAGCACAAAGTCTACGAGCTGTTCGAGCACATCGCGGATCGGCGAGGCGGCGAACTCCGTGAGCGTCGCCCTGGCGCGAGCGGCGTAATGTCGGGCGAGATCGAGCGCGCTCTCCACGCCATGCCCCTGGTTGACCCAGCTCACGACCTCGGCGACGTCGCCTCGCCGATCGTCCGGCCGCTCGATCAGCCGTGCCACATAGTCGGCCTTACCATTGGCATCGGCCTGAAGCGCATAAATCAGCGGCAGCGTGACGAGGCCCTGGGCGAGGTCGTTGCCTACCGGCTTCCCCGTCGTCGCCTCGGTGCCCGTATAGTCCAGCACGTCGTCCACGATCTGGAAGGCCATGCCCAGGCTCTGCCCATACTGGTGCAGCAGCGCGATTTGCGCGTCAGTGCCATTGCCAACCGTCGCGCCGCCCTTGCAGCATGCGGCGATGAGACACGCCGTCTTGCGGCTGATGCGCTCGAGGTAGGCATCCACCGACAGGTCCAGGCGGCGCGCCGACGTCAGCTCGATGATCGAGCCCTCGCATACGCTGGCCACGGTCTCCGAGAACAGCCGGTCTATGCGGAAGTCCTGTACGTCGGCGATCAGGCCTGCCGTCTTGGCGAAGAAATAGTCACCCAGCAGTATCGCCACATGATCGCCATAGCGAGCGTTGACGGTCGGGATGCCGTGCCGCGTGCGCGCCGAGTCGATCACATCGTCATGGATGAGGGTGGAGAGATGCACCATCTCGAAGGCGACGCTCAACGGCAGCAGCTTCTCGAACCGGTATTCGATCATCTTGCCAGAGAGCAGGGTGAGTGCGGTGCGCAGGCGTTTGCCAGGAGAGCTGAGAACGTGTGCCGCGGCACTATTGAGAATCTCCAACCCGGAAGTGGCCCGCTCCTGGAACGTTCGATCCACCAACTCGACGTCGGCTTCAATGCTGGAAAAGAGCCGGCTCAACGTGGCCGTATCGCTCATGCTGCCTCCCGTCGCGGGCGAACTCTGCGTCCATCACGCATCAACGTATCACGTAGGTGAGAGCCAATCCAGATTGTAGCATGGCCAGTCCAAGGCCAGGGAGGCGCGAGGGGAGAAGGCGAGCGGGAGGGCGATGGGCGGGACGAATGGTAGGGGAGGCTAGGGGACGGAGTTACACGGAGGACACAGAGGAAACACAGAGGGCACGGACGTACCAGCCGCGCGACGCAGATCGCGCGGCTCATCCGCGGGGGCGCGAGGGG
>CAYQFU010000071.1:10808-22536 GCA_964416775.1 uncultured Ktedonobacterales bacterium | reverse complement strand
TAATGCGCCGGCTGAGCCGGTGGAGAGCGCGACGGGATGGTCGCAGCCGGCGCACGATGAGGGCGTGGTGGGCTGGTCGCAGCTTGCCAGCCAGGAAGCCGCGCCGGTGTCGCCGAGTGCATGGACGGATGAAGCGGCACCGGTGGCGTGGGTAACGGCCATGCCCGCCGCGGCGCCCGAGGAGATGCCGGCTGCCATGTGGGTGCCGCCGGTGCCGCCTGAGACGTCCTCGGCGCCTGAGCCCGCAGTCCGTGAGTCCGTGGCGCCCGAGCCCGGGGCGGCCGAGCCCGTAGCCGAGGATATGGGCACCGCCGTGCCGGCGTGGCAGGAGCCAGTGGTGATGCCGCAGGAGTGGGCGGCGCCGGCTGCACCTGAGCTGGCGCTGGCGGATGCGACGCCACCCGTCTGGGAGCAGGCGGCGCCCGCCGGCCTCGTCTGGGCCAGTGCGGAAGAGGCGCAGCTGCCGCGGCCGGCTCCAGCCATGGCCGATACTGGCGCCATGGAGGAGCCGGTGGACCACTGGACGGATATCACGGCGGAGATGGTGGCGCTGGCGGCGGCGGCGGCCGAGGAGGAGGCGCCGCTGGGACGCGCCGAGCCGGTCGCGGAAATGGGGCCGGTCGCCGATGTGAGGCCGATCGCGGATGAGACGACGTCCCCAAGCACGCTGGCGTTCACGACCGGAGTGGGCCTGGCGGCCGCGGGGGCGATCGACCTGACCGACCGCGCCGCCGATGTGGGCGATCCGGGCCAGATGGCGGACATTGGCGAGGGCGCGGGCGGCCGCGTGCGTGTCACGCTGCCGAGCGATACTCCAGCGGAGACGGCTGTGCCGGCGGGAGCCGGGTGGCCCATTGGTGGTGCCGACGTCTGGCAAGGCGGCGCCCCGGCGGTGGACGACGAGGCGAATCCCTTGCTCGTGCTGATCCCCGAGGAGAAGAGCGAGCCGGTGGCAGATGGCGACTCGTCGACGACGACGGCCGGAGGGCTGGCGGCGGGTTTGGGCGCGGCGGCGCTGCTGGCTGGCGCTGGGAGCGATGCCGGACCCGAGCCGATTGAGCCGGCCGCGCCTCCGCAGGCGGAAGACGCGCTGGCAGCGAGGCCGGCTGAGACGCCGGCTGAGACGCCTGCGGGGGTGGGCGAGTCAGCGGTCGAGGGCTACCAGGCCCACGTCACGGAGGAGGAGCACGAGCAGCCGGCCGCAGGCGCGCGGCGCGTGGTGAAGCGCGTGCGCGTGGTGCGGCGGCTAATGGTCAATGGCCAGGTGGTGCAGGAAGCGTCGGCGGAGCAGGTGGTGGATGCGGACGCGGACACCGCGGCAACGGCCGCCAGCCTGCAGCAGACGCTGGGCAGCACCGATCCGGAGACGCTGGCCGCGCTGGCGGCGAATGCGGGGGCGAATCTGGATGGCGAGGCGACCCCGCCCGCGCCAGGCACACCCGGCCAGGGCACGAGCGGCAGTGGAGGCACGCCGCAAGCCGGCGCGTGAGCGACGACGCATAGCATTCGGCCCCGGATCGATCCGGGGCCGACGTGTTTGTGTGGCTCGTCACCACCACGCACAGGACCTTGGGTGTGGCACTGATGGGGGGCTGCGGGTTGTTCTGGTTGCCTCCGAGGATGCCTCCGAGCTGGCCGCCGGGGCCGGACTGCCCTCCCACGGCGTTCTCACCGTCATGCTCCAGGTTGTCGAGGGCTCAGGGAGACCGGCTGAGGACGGGCGGATATCGGCGAGTCGTACGGGACCGGCTGGATCGACCGCCGCCTGGCATAACCTTCCGTCGGCTCGTCCGTTACATACATCGGGACACTCCGCGCAATCCACGACGCAGTGCGCGCAAAATGGGCTAGCCGCGTTGAGCGCCAGGCTGGTCACACCAGCCGGCGTAGGTTACAATGGGGCAGCGGGGTGGCTGGCGGTGTGGAACAGGACGACCCAATCATGCAGTTGAACGACCTGATTGGTCGACGGATCGGTCCGTACGAGATCATTGGCGAATTGGGACGCGGCGGCTCCGCCCGCGTCTATAAGGCCTACCAGGAATCGATGCACCGCTATGTGGCCATCAAGGTGTTGGTAAACGATTCTGAGGACAGGCTGGGGTTCGTGCGCCGCTTCGAGCGTGAGGTGGAGGTCGTCGCGCAGCTGAGCCATCCCAACATCGTAGCGGTCTATGACACGGGCGAGGTCGAGGAGCTGGTGTACCTCGTGATGCAGTACGTCAACGGGGGCACCTTTCGCCAGCGGCTGGGGCAGCCGCTAGCGGTGGCCGACGCCTGCGCCGCGGTGATTCAGGTGGCGCGCGCACTGCAGCACGCGCACGCGCGGGGGATCGTGCATCGGGACGTCAAGCCGTCCAACATGCTCATCGAGACGGGTGAAGAAAGCAGGATTCTGCTCACCGACTTTGGCATCGCCAAGCTGCAAGGGATGCACGGGCTGACGAAGTCGGGCACGACGATAGGCACGCCAGAGTACATGGCGCCAGAGCAGGCCGAAGGGCGCGAGATCGACGCGCGGGCGGACGTCTATTCGCTGGGCTGCGTGCTGTACGAGGCGTTGGCTGGCCGTGCGCCGTTTATCGGGGCGACACCCGTGTCCGTGCTCTATCAGCAGGTGCACACGCGGCCGGACTACATTCGCGGGCTGAATCCGCAGGTGCCACGAGAGCTGGCGCGGGTGATCGAGGTAGCGCTGGCCAAGCGCCCGGAGGACCGCTTCACCAGCGCGGAGAGCTTCGCGCAGGCGCTGCGTCCATTTACCCTGGCACGAGACCGGGGCACCTTCAGTGGGCCTGTGACGACCTTCGGGCCGCGGCTGGAGGCGGCGGCTGCCGAGCTGGACCTGCGCAGCGCGCCGCGGAGTGGCGGCTTCGGGACGGGCGCGGATACCGGGGGAGCCACCCACGCGAGCGGGACTGGGCTTGGCGCGGAGGGACTCGACGCGATCTTCCCTCAGGATCCCGAGGCGCAGGCGGTCCGAAATCTGGGCGCGCGCGGTGCCGCGGCCGCCGGTCCCGCCGTGCCGGCTGGTCTGCTGGAAGACGGCGGGTATCTGCCCGCGTCGGCCCTGCTCCCGGACGAGCTGCGCATGCCGTCAGCACACGTGCCGGCCGTCACTGGCGGTCCGCGGCCGACGATTCCACTGAAGGCATTCAATTTGCCCTCGCGCGACGCGGTGACGCAGCCGCTCGATCTGCCGCTCACGTCGGAGGGACAGCTCGACATGGACGCGCTGATGACGCAGGTGGACCAGCAGCCGACCATTCCCGACGATCTTGCCTGGGAGCCGCCGCCGGACCTCCCGCCCTACGGCGAGTGGCAGGGGCCGGAGGACGTGCCGTTCTTCGGAGAGTGGGACACTGGCGCGGACCGGCCAGGGTATGATGTCGGGCAGTTTGGTGCGCCTGGAGGCTGGGACGGCGCGCCGACCGAGTATCCGGCAGACATGCAGGCGGGAAGTGGTCCCAGCGCCGAGGCGGAACTGGGTCTGCCACCGCCCATCTGGCGCCCCGAGAGTCTGACCATGGAGAGGGCGACCGGCAGGCTGCGCGTTTCCCTGCCAGGGGATCTGCCGGCGCTGCCACGCCTGACGCGCTCGCGACTCTCCCGCCCAATACTGGCGGGCATCATGGCAGCGGTGGTGCTGGTGGTGGCGCTGGCCATCTGGCTGGCGGTCAGTGTGTCAGGGTTGGGATTGGTGAAGCATGCCCCCACGTCGCCGCCGGCGACCGCCGCGATCCAGCTGCCAACTGCCACCACGGCACTCACACCGACGCCCAGTCCACCGCCGGCGGGAACGCCGACGCCCACGCAGCAGCAACTGCTGGATAAGCGCGCGGCGGCGGCTTTTCGGGCCGTCACGCTCTCCACGACACAGGATCTCAACTGTTCCAGCGTGAGCAGCCGCAAGACGTTCGCGTCGTGGCAGTCGGTGTGGGTGAACCTATGTGTGGCGCAGTCGGCGCCGGCGGGGAACTTCAGCGTGGAGCTGCGACACGGGGGAGCCGTGATGGTGGTGATGGCGCGGTCGGTTGCGGCGACCGCGGGATACAGCTATGCCTATGCCCAGCCGAACCTGGCGCCAGGCACGTACGATGTGCTCGTGACGTTCGACGGGGGAACCGCGGCCGATCTCACGCTGACCGTGCGCTGAGCGCTGGTTTTGGGGGCGTTCGGGCCAGGCGTGGCGGGCTCATTGGACCAGCGTGGCGACCGTGACGCCGTCGCCGCCCTCGGCGCTGGGGGCAGGCGCGTGGGCGCGCACCAGCGCATGATGCGCCAGTTGCTCGCGTACGGCCTGGCGCAGCGCGCCGGTGCCTTTGCCGTGGAGAATGCGTACCGACGGCATGCCAGAAAGGTAGGCGTCGTTGAGGTACTGGTCCACGGCGGGCAACGCCTCTTCGACGCGCCAGCCGCGCAGATCGAGCTGCATGCTGGGGGGCTCGCGCTCGGCCAGCGTGGGCAACGAGAGCGCCGACTGTTCGGATGCCCGAGCCTGGCGGCGGCTGAGGCGCTCCAGATCGGCGAGTGGCACGCGCATTTTCAAGGCGCCGAGCTGTACTTCGGCCTCGCCGCGCGCCTCGGAGACGCTGACCAGCTCGCCACGCTGATCGACACTGCGCACGCGGACCGTGTCGCCAGCGGTCAGCGGACCGGCGAGCGGCTGGTCCTGCTGGGCGGGAGCGCTCTCGCGCCGGCGCGGCGTGGGGAGCGCCGTCGCGTGCTCCTCCAGCGCGCGGGTCCTGCCGCGGAGGCTGTCCAGCTTCTCGCGCGTCATGCGGCCGGGGCTCACTTCCGCGCGTACGCGGGCAAGCTCACTCTGCACGCGCTCGAGCTCGCGGCGAGCCTGCGCGCGGGCTTCGTTGAGGATGCGCACGCGCTCTTCGTCTAGCTCGGCGCGCTCGCGCTCCAGCTGGAGGCGCTGGTGTTCGGCTTCGGCGCGCTCCATGCTGAGGTGGTAGCGCTCGTCGGCGGCGGCGCGGCGATCGGCCTGGAGCCCTTCGAGCAAGCTTTCCATCTCGACGCCGGCCGTGCCCAGGAACTCGCGCGCCTGCTCGATGATCGGCGCGGGGAGGCCGAGGCGCGAGGCGATGGCCAGGGCGTTGCTGCGGCCGGGCACGCCAATGCTGAGGCGATACGTCGGCGAGAGGGTCTCGACGTCGAACTCTACGGAGGCGTTGGCGACACGCGGCCGCTCGTGCGCGAAGGCTTTGAGCTCGGAATAATGGGTGGTGGCGACGGTGGCGATGCCGTGCTCGAGCAGGTAGGTGAGGATGGCACGCGCCAGGGCCGAGCCTTCGCTGGGATCGGTGCCGGCGCCCAGCTCGTCGAGTAGCACCAGGGAGCCGTGGCGGGCGTGGTGCAGGATGTCGATGATGCGGGTGAGATGTGAGGAGAACGTGCTGAGGCTCTGTTCGATGCTCTGCTCATCGCCGATGTCGGCGAAGACGTCCGCGTAGACGGTGACCTGAGAGCCCTCCTCGGCGGGGATGTGCATACCGGACTGGGCCATCAGTGAGAGCAGACCGACCGTCTTGAGCGCGACGGTCTTGCCGCCGGTGTTGGGCCCAGTGATGACGACCATGTCGAACTCGTCGCCCAGGTGGAAGTCAATGGGCACCACACGACCCGTCAGCAGCGGATGGCGTGCTTGCCGGAGGTTGAGCTGGCCGCGGTCGTTCACGTAGGGCGCACTGGCGCGCAGCAGGCCGGCATAGTGCGCCTTGGCGAATTGCAGGTCAATCTCGGCGAGCAGCTCAACCGCCAGCGTCACGTACGGAGCATCCTGTGCGACGAGGCCGGAGAGCTCCGCGAGAATGCGCTCGACCTCTTCACGCTCGTCGAGCTGGAGCTGGCGCAGGCGATTGTTCATCTCGACGATGACTAGCGGCTCGACAAAGACGGTGGCGCCGCTGCCGGACTGGTCGTGGACGATGCCGCGCACCTGGCCGCGCGCCTCGGCGCGCACGGGCAAGACGTAGCGGTCGGAGCGCATCGTGATGATGGGCTCCTGGAGGGCGCCGCGGAACTCGTTGACCAGCGTTTGCAGACGCTCTTGAAGGCGCGCCTGCGCCGCGCGGATGTCGGCGCGAATGCGCCGCAGGGCGGGTGAGGCGGAGTCGAGCACCTCACCTTCCTCGCTGATGCTCTCCTCGATGCGCGCCTCCAAGGAGGGACGTGAGGGAAGATCGGCGGCGAGGGCGCGCAGCAAGGGATAGGAGTCGTCCAGGCGCAGGATCAACTTGCCCAGGTAGCCGGAGGAGCGCAGGGTGACGAGCACCTCGCGCAGCTCGGTGGGCGAGAGCACGACGCCGCGCGTAGCGGCCGCCGCATGCGGGCGGACGTCTCGCGCGCCGCGCACGCCGGCGTCGGGGCGCAGGTCGAGCAGGCGCCGCGCTTCGGTAGTCAGCGCCAGGCGGCGCTCGACCTCGCGCAGCTCGTCGGATGGGCGGAGCGCGAGCGCGAGCTCTTTGCTGGCGGAGAAGGCGGCCTCACGGGCGAGGCGCTCGAGGATTTTGAAGTATTCGAGGGTGACGAGACTTTTGTCGTGCATGTGCAAAAACTACACAATCTCCACATTAAGAATGGCGCAAGGCGGGCATGATCGAGGGTACGCGCGCCGCGCTGGCGCACGCGCCTCTGCATTCTACCGCCGAAACGGCCTCCGAGGCAAGCTAGCCAGCGCCAGAAACGCGTAGTACTATTGTCCATGGTTTTCGCCTGGCGGGCGCTGTCGCGGACCCCGTATAATGCGGTGCGCGTGCCATCCTGGCGGAGTCAAGGCGCGAGGGGTCATGGGCCGTTCCATACTCGTTTGCTGAGTATGCTATACTACCCGCGAGTGCGGCCCTGGCCGGTTCTAGTATGACAAAGCTGGCGCTCCGGCAGCCGTGACCCGAGTAGCCGGCCCGGCGGGAAGCAGCCGCTTCTCTCATGCGGAGCCAGCCGTCGGGGTGATACTGGCGCGCACGAGGCTGGGCCGCACCGATAAGCCATCGGACCTGACAGGATTTGGAGTTGAGCATGGGTAGGTCGGGCGCTGGCTGGGACGATGAGTGGGATCGCGGCGGTGGACGGCCGGGGCGCGGCCCCACGAGCGGTGCGCGTGGCGACCAGCGCGCGCGGCTGAGCGCGTCGCAGGTGGCATCCGCGCTGCGCGAGGCGCAGCAGTTGCAGCAGGACGGGCGACTCGACGAGGCGATCGGACTGTGCGAAGAGCTGCTGGCCGCCGGTGTGGACCGCTCGGACGCGCGCTACTTCCTGGGCTGGCTGTACCAGGAGGCCGAGCGCTGGGAAGACGCCGCCGACCAGTTCCAGACCCTGCTCGCCGACCCTGACTACGCGCTCTCGTGCTACTACGCGCTGGGCCAATGCGCGCGCGCCCGCGGCAACGTGCAGGATGCGGCGCAATACTTCGACGAAGCGGTGGACCGGGTGAACCTGGACGCCCTGACGCGCGAAGAATCAGACCAGCTGCTCCAGCTCTGCCAGGAGGCGGCCGAGGCTCATCGCGAGATGGGCGACATGGAAGGCGCCGAGACGGTCTACAGCGCGCTGCTGGGGTTCTTGCGCAGTCGCGGCTGGCAGGACCAGGTGGAAGAGATCGAGCGGCTGATGGCGGAGAGCACGGGTGCGCCGCCACCGCGCAGGCGCGGCATGACGGGTGGGCCGCAGCAACGGCCCGGCGGCAACATCCCGCAGCGGACGGGCGGCGGGGGGCGCATGGCTCCCCCGGCACAACCGATTGGCCCAACGCCCGCGCCCCCCAGCCCGGCGGTATCCACGCCACCCACGCCGGCCCCAGCCCCGCCCCCGATGCAGGCGTCACAGGTGATGCCCGTGGCGACGGGGATGTCGGGCGCGATGCCGGCGGTGCCGGGGATGTCCGGTCCGATGGGCGCGGTCGGCATGCGGTCGTCCGTGAACGCGATGGGCGATGCCTTTGGCGCGAGTAGCTACGGGTTGTCGAGCGTGGGCGCGCAAGATCCGCTGGCCGACCTCATCGCCTCGCTCTCCAGCTCGGCCATGGGTCCGTCGCGCTCCGGCATGCCCAATATGCCGGAGCCGCAACGCGCGCAGGTAGTGGCCGCCGTGCGCGACATCGGCAACTACGTGGCGCACGGGCTGCTGACCGCCGCCATCGAGGAATGCCTGCGGGTCATCGAGATCGCGCCGCAGTATCTGGACGTGCATCTGATGCTGGGGGAGATCTACGTTCGGCAGGGGAAGATCGAGCAGGCCATCGCCAAGTACGCGATCCTCGTGGATACGTATCTGGTCAACGGGCGAGTGGACGACGCGATCTCGACGTTTCGCCGCATTCTGCAGCTCGAGCCGAACAATCTGACGTACCGGGTAAAGCTCATCGAGCTGCTGAACCGCCAGGGACGCACCGACGAGGTGCTGCAAGAGCGTCTGGCCGCCGCGGACTCGTACTTGCGGCTGGGGTACGCGGACCGGGCGATCCAGGAGTATGAGCAGGCGCTGCTGGCGTATCCCAATAACATCCAGGTGCGGCTGAGCTATGCCCAGGCGCTGATGAAGGCGGGCAAAGGGCAGCAGGCTGTGGGCGAGTACCAGCGCGTGCTGCAGGTGGACCCCACCAATGTGAGCGCGCTGTGCCGCTTCCAGATCGCACTGGATGCGGGGGTGGGGGCGCTGCCGGGGATGATGGCGGGTGCGGGCGCGGGCCGGGCAGCGGCCATGGAAGTGCTCGGGCGGCTCATCAAGGCCATGCGCGCCGAAGGATTCCGCAGCTACGACGACATCCTGCGCGAGTACCTGCAAGCGCTGGAGACGAGTCCAGGCAACGTGGACCTGCGCTTCGCGATGGGGCAGGTGCAACTGGCCGCCGGCCGGCACCAGGAAGCGCTGACGGCGTTCCAGCAGATCGCCAATGTGCCCGGTATGGAGGTGCTGGCGCGCTTCGGCGCGGGCCAGGCGCTGCTGCTGGCGGGCGATCCGCCGAGCGCGGCGCAGGCCGTGCGCGAGCTGGAAGAGGCGAACGCCGCCGCGCGCCGCACGCCACCGGAGCCAACGGTCTGGGCGGCGCGCCCGCGGGCCGACAGCGAGGAACGGCTGGCGCCCGACCTGGAAATCTCGATGCAGCTGGCGCGGGCGTACCAGCTGGCGGGGCAGATGGACCGCGTGCAGGCGACACTGCAATCCGTCAAGGACCAGCGTCCCTACAACGACGAAGTGTATCGCGCGCTGGCGGAGGTGTCGGCTAAGCAGGGGGACGTTCAGGCGCAGCTGCGCGAGTACGCGCAGCTGGTGCGGCATTATCGCAACAATCGGATGGTGGAGAACGCCATTACGGTGCTGCGCGAGATGGCTCGGCTGGCGCCGGACGATCCGACCGTGCGCCAGGAGCTGGCGGACATCCACATTCAGCGCGGACTGTTGGACGAGGGCCTGGTGGAGCTGCGGCAGCTGGCGGATATCCACACGCGGCGCGGCCAGCTCAAAGACGCGGCGGCGGTGTACCAGAACATGGCCGAGATCAACTGGAGCATGGGCAAGCGCGACGACGCGATCAACCTGCTCTATCAGGCGATCGGCTACTCGACGGACGACATGCCGCTGCGGCGCACGCTGGTACAGTACTGCCTGGAGATCGGGCGCGTGCAGGAAGCCGGGCAGCAGCAGGCGCAGATCGCCGAGTATTACTACAAGGCACGCCAGACCAAGGACGCCGTGGAGGCGCTGCAGCAGCTCATCGCGATGGACAAGTCGAACCTCGACGCCTACGAGATGCTCGGGCAGACGTACGCGGCGGTGGGTGAGTATCTGCAGGCCGAGCGCGTCTACCGCAACCTGGCGCGCGTGGATCCCACCAGCGAGCTGGCACGGGCGCGGCTCGCCGAGCTGCAGACGGTGCGCGCGCGCATGGGGTAGTGGGGCAATCCCGGCCGCGGCGAGCCGTCGCCGGGGTCACCGGCGGTAGACCACGCGCTTCGGCTCAAACGTCATATCGAATTCGAATGAACGGGTGCAGGTGCAGGTGCGCCAGGCGGGCGTCGATGCGCCAGGCGGGCGCATGTCTATGCGCCCTACGGCGTGGGGGAAGGGTTCACCTGAATCCGGTATCACCCTGCCGGCGCATCGAACGTGCAGATCGCTCCAGGGCGGTGGATGCGCGGGACCACACTTTCCAGCACGCGAAAGTGATAATTGAGGTTGGCACTCTCCACGAAGGCGGTGCTGAGGTCCACGGCGACGGCGAGATCCATGTTGTCCGGGCCGCTGTCGACGAGCAGCGCGCTGCGCTCCGGCAGAACGCTGGAGGGATAGACGCCACGGCGCGCCAGCTTTTCCACCTGCTCGATCTCTAAGACGCCGGTGTTGTCGAAGACGCGGTGCAGGTGGGCGTACAGCTGCGTGCTAACGGCCAGCGCGTATGGTCCGGTGAAGCCTCGACCGATGAGAATGCGCACGCCCTCCACGACATCGGCAAACGCTTCGCCTTCCTGGCTCCAATCGCGCAGTGCCCTGGCCTCGCGCCCTTCCACGCGGCGCACGCCAGGTATTCCCAGCGACTCGTCGCCCTCAAAGATCAGCTGGTCTTCCACATGCGCGCAGGACAAGGCAGCCGCGGCGGCTTTGCTCATATCCAGCGGCAGACTGAATTGCCGATTAGACTCAAGATCGCGCCAGTGAATCCAGAAGTCCTTGTAGATCAGGGGCATGGGCATATAACGCCGGTGCTCGATGTCAATCGCCTGATCTTCGACCGTGCCCAGAAGGTCAATCTGGCCCCGCGTCGAGTCCCTCAGCGTATCGGTGGGCACGGCTTCGACGCCAGACCCAAACGGACCGACCAACGACAAAAAGCGCCGCCCCACCAGCGCGCTTTGGGCGGTCTGAATGACAGTCTGGTCCAGGGCCGTCCATTGGCCACCCGTCAAGGGCGCCTGCTCGCGTTGCAAAAAGGCCACCATGACCGCATCTCCTCGAACGACACGCCAGATTGCGCACAGACGTAATCGGCGGCTGTGAACGGACTCGATTCGAAGGTGTATATACTATGTCAGTACGCCCCATCGCACAGTGGATGCCTCGCGCACGTCGATCGCCTCATTTTGAGGAGGAGTTTATGCCTGACGACGGAAGCGATCAGCCCAAATTGACGGTAGGCAGCCTGCTCGGCCTCCCACTCGGCGCGACTCCGGTGCCGAGGCAAGCAGATGAGATGGCACCGGCCCCTATCTTGCAGCCCGCGCAAATCGCACCCCAGGAATCGCTGACGACCGAAGAGAAGCCGTGGACGGTGGTGGCGGGCACCCTGATGCAACGGCCGGCGCAAGACCCCTTCCGTGCCGATGGGGTGGAAGCCCTCACCTATGACAATGCCTTCCGACAGCCCATCGAGCAGGTCTGGTTCGACGGTAAGATCGTCTACGCACTGGACCTTGGAGCAATCGATGTGGACCCCAGTCGCGTGAAGGTGGCTCAGGAATACCAGGTCGTCTACGGGGTAGAGCTGGACGAGCAAGGCCACACGAAGACGGAGCCAGAGCCCGTGCCTGGGCAGCTCAACATCTATGACTCGGTGCCGGGCATGGACAAGTACAGCCCGATCTGGCAGTTCGATTACGTGGTGGTCCCACGTGACTATCCGCCGAACACCCTGCGCTCGGAACGCGATTGCCTGACCAGTGGGTACCCCGTCCACCGCAGCCAGGTGTTCGAGAACTGACCGGTCCTCTAGCTGCCGGTCGGCAGC
>CAYQFU010000071.1:0-10708 GCA_964416775.1 uncultured Ktedonobacterales bacterium | reverse complement strand
GGCGGCGCGAGGGATGGCGCCGGACCGTTGTCGCTCAGCGCCGCGATCACCTCGTCCAGCGGCGTGCCGGTGGGTGCGGGCCACACCGGCTGGCGGCCGGCGCGCATGGACCGGATCGCCTCGGCCAGGCGGTGGGCTTCCGCGGCGGTGCGCTGCAGGCCGAAATCCGCGTGGGCCAACCGGGAGAGCCGTCCAGTGAGGTTGTTCAGGCTTGCGCCGATCTGCCACAGCAGGCGATTGCGCACCGGAGGGACGCGGGCGGCGAAGTTGCCGTTGGCCAGCTGCACGTGGACGGCCAGCAGCTCGCGAACGCCTTCCTCCAGCTCGCGCGTACGGTCCAGCTCGCGACGCTCCAGCGCGGCGATCTCCTCGGCGCGGTCGGCACGGCGTAGGGCCATGGACGTGCTCTGGGCCCAGAGATAGGCGACGATGGCCACAACCAGCTGCATCAGCACGGGGCCGGCGTACACCTGCTGGGCATCGTTGCGCTGCAGGAACTGCTGGAGGGCGGGCGCCTGGGGCGAGAGGACGATGCTGCCGAGGGCCAGGACGCTATTGACCAGCGCCACGATATACACGCTCCACGGCGCGAGCACCGAGGCAGCGACCAGCTCGGATCCCACGAGGAGATAGAAGACGCCCAGCTCCAGGATGTCCAGCCGTGGAGCGGTCGCGTGGACGCCGGCGAGCGGGAGCAGATCCGCCAGGCCGATCAGCAGGATGCCGGCAGCGGTGACTCGACCCAGGCGATTCAGCATGCCGGCGAGCAGGGCAACGGGAAGGGCGAGCAGCAGCACAGCCACCATGGAAGGGTGGTCGCTGTCCACGATGACGTACTGCCAGAGGGCGCCTACCTCCACCAGCAGAAAGCAGAGCAGCAGCACGCTCAGCAGGCGGCCACGGCGGGCGCGCTCGCGCAGGGCGAAGCTGGCGCTCGCAGCCGGCTCAACGGGCGCGGTGACGCGCCACCACCAGTTGAGCAGTGCGCGCGGCCCCATGCGGTTCGCGCGGGCCATGGGATGGGCCGCCGGCCCTTCATTCCAGTCGTGCTCGCCGGCAGGCGCCGATGGTTGCCGATCCATACGCCCTCCCCTCCGCTGCGCACATCGTAGGGCGCACACACCCCCTACGGTAGGGATACGCGGATGGGATACGCGTCGCTCGCCAGGGATGCCCTGTGCGGCGTACGTGCTCAGCCCTCGCTCTCGCAGCGGCAAAGTTGGCAAGGGCACTGCTACACGCGCCTGGCATGGCTTTCTACGGTCCTAAGTGTTCTAACGCAAAGTGAGTGGCTTGCACAGAGTAAGTGGCGACGCTATTGTGTGGGTGAACGGGGCTCCTCATGTGTGGGGACGCCGCGATCGCGAGGCTGAGGGCGCGATGGGCCGTGCGCATGACGAGGGCGCGGACACGGGAGCCAGTCGCCAGTCGCATAGTCCGCACGCCATCCGGAAGGAGGGCACGCTATGGCCATGGCAGACGGACCCGAGACGCGGGGAGAGGCGTCGCAGGAGGACACAGGCGGAGCGGGCGTCACAACGCAGGTCGAGGCCTCCGCGGCCGCTCCGGCCGCGCGGCCGTCGCTGGTGGATCGCATCAGCGAAACACTGCAGCATGCTATCGGCGCGGTGATTGGATCGAGGCGCAAGCCGCCCAGATGGTTCAAAAGTCTGTTGAATGGCACGTGGCTGGGGCATCCGCTGCATCCGGCGATCACCGATGTGCCAGTGGCGGGGTGGCTGTTGACGGCGCTCTTCGACATCATCTGGCTGATCGCACCGGCGACCAACGCCTGGGCTGCCCGGGCGGCGCTGGCGACGGGCCTCGTGAGTGTGCTCGCAGCGTTGGGAGCGCTGCTGACCGGGATGGCGGACTGGAGCGACTCGTACGGCCGGGAGCGCACGGTGGGACTGGTCCACGGCCTGCTCAACGTAACGGCCACGATCCTGTACGCGGTTTCGGTCTGGCTGCGCTTTACCAACAGCGCGGGCGAGAGCACGACCGCGGCGAGCCTGGGCTTCGTGGGGCTGGCGCTCATGCTCTACGCGGCGTATTTGGGCGGCGACATGGTCTTCGCGCTCGGCACCGGCGTCAATCACACCGCCTGGGAGGCGACGGGCGAGGACTTCGAGCCGGTGATGACGCTGGCCGACGTCGCGGAGCGCACGCTGTACCGCGTGACGGCGGCGGGAGTGCCGGTGGTGCTGACGCGGACGGGCGACAAGCTGTGCGCGCTCTCGGCGACCTGCCCGCACGCGGGTGGGCCGCTTGACGAAGGGTCGCTGGAGGACGGCGTAGTCACATGTCCCTGGCATGGGTCGCGCTTCCGTATGTGCGATGGCCGCGTGCTGACGGGACCGGCGACGGTCAACGCACCGCGGTACGCCGTGCGGGTGCGTGACGGGCAGGTGGAGATCAAGCGCAGCGGGGGCCACTGAGGCCGACCACGGCTCGTGACGCGAAGGCGGTGCGGGACGACCGCGAGCGCATCGCCTCATCGCGACGAGGCACACGAACGGCATATGCGACCATGTCCCTGGCGGTGGATGCCGAGCGCGACGAGATCGTGAGCGTCTGCGGCGTGCGTTGACAGCGGTGACAGCAATATGACAGCAATATGATGCGGAAAAGGCCCACACGCGCTGGCATGACTTGCGCGGGCACAGCGGTGAGAGCGGCGAGTGGCGCATCACCGGCATATATCCGGATTACGCATGCTCGCCCGCACCAACGAGAGGAGAACCAGGCATGAAGATCTTTCTGGATACGGCGGCTTTGGACGAGATTCGAGAAGTGGCACGCTGGGGCATTCTTGGGGGCGTCACGACGAATCCGTCCCTCATGAGCAAGAACGCGGGGATGAGCCACGAGGCGGTGATCCGCGAGATCACGAGCATCGTGGATGGGCCGATCAGCGCGGAAACGGTCAGCCCCGACACGGCGGGCATGCTGGAAGAAGGGCGGCGATTCGCGAGCTGGCATCCCAACGTCGTGGTCAAGGTGCCTTCCACGCCAGATGGCTGGGCGGCAGTCAAGCAGCTACGCCAGGAGGGCATTCGCACGAACGTGACGCTGTGCTTCAGCGCGAATCAGGCGCTCTTCGCCGCGCTGGCCGGCGCGTATATCGTCAGCCCATTTGTGGGCCGGCTGGACGACATCTCGGAGGACGGGATGCAGGTGGTGCGAGACGCGGTGGAAATCTATCGCAAGCACAACCTGCCAACGCTGGTGCTCGCGGCCAGTATCCGCCATCCGCTGCATATCATCGAGGCGGCCAAGGCGGGCGCGGACATCGCGACCGTACCGTTCAAAGTGCTGCAGCTGGCAGCAAAGCACCCGCTGACAGATAAAGGCATCGAGACGTTTGCCAAGGATTGGGAGAAGTTCAGCCGCGGATCGTGAGCTGGCAAGGCGCGAGTTTCAACAGGGCCGCACTCTCGTGCACCTGACGCACGCTGCCGAGCGTGGAACGCGTGCACACGGAGACGTGCTCGCGGCCGCCACGGCGCGTACACTTGTGGCTGGGGCACGCGGTGTGCGGGCAATATGCGCCAGGTGCACTTCGCCTCCATAAGGAGAGGTGATCGACGTGGCGGCTGTGGCACGGGGGGCTGCGCTCGAGGACGAGCTGGCCGGTTACTTTGGTCCCGAGAGCATGACCTGGCGGATCGGCGGCGAGCTGGCGCTGCTCCTGGGAGGTGGACGGGCTGTGCTCATGCAGCTCGCGCATCCCCTGGTGGCCACGGGCGTCGGGCATCATAGCGCCTGGTCCAGCGACCCGTGGGGCAGGACGTTCAAGACGGTGGAGCTGACCCAGGCCATCGCGTTTGGCACCCGCGCCGAAGCTCGTGCCAGCGCTCGCTTCATCAACCAGCTGCACATGGATGTCACTGGCACCACGTCACAGGCGTACGGGTCGTTCGCCGCGGGAACCGACTATCAGGCGCGCGATCCCACGCTGCTGCTGTGGGTGCTGGCGACGCTGGTGGACACGGCACTGCAGATCTACCCGTTGTTGGTGGGGCCGCTGTCGCCGTCCGAGCAGGAACAGTATTATCAGGAAGCGAAGCGCTCCGCGCACTTGCTGGGCATGCCCGAGCACGTCGCGCCGTCGAATCTGGCAGCGTTTCGCGTGTACATGCGGGAGATGCTGGCGGGGGATACGTTGGCCATGACGCCGGAGGCACGCCGGGTGGCACGTGTGGTGATGCACATGCCGGCGCCGTTTGTGCTGCGCCCGGCATTGCTGGGCGCGGAGCAAATCACCGTTGGACTGCTGCCGCCCCGCATTCGCGAGCTCTACGGGTACTCGTGGGACCGGGGGCGCCAGGCGCTGCTGGATGCCTGGGCCCTGGGCACGAGGCAGGTCTATCCACGCCTGCCGCCGCTGCTGCGCCGGGTGCCGGCGGCCCGCGCGGCGTCGCGCCGGGTGCGCGCGGCACGCGTTGGGCGCGCTGGGGATGGCCTGGCCTCTTGATGGACTGCGGGGGCAGCTGAAGGCCAGGGGATAAGAATGCGGCCAGAGTCCACGGGCTCTGGCCGCATGGGCCGCGCTAAGCGCATAATGCGAGGGCGCTAGGCGCCGATCTGGGCGGCCGACGGCGGGCTGATGGTGACGCCCTGGTCGTAGTTGCTCAGATCGATGGTGAAGCCGACGTTGGCCCCCGTGTTAGAGGAGCCAGCGCTGGCGCCGCCAAGGGGCAGGCTGAAACCAGGCAGTGTGCCGAGCTTCACCCGCGCAATGTAGTAATCGCTCTCGCGAACCCACTCGTCCACGTTGACCGAGGTGGCCCCGCTGGTGCCACTCGCCACGGGCGTGCCCTGGCTGTTCGTGTTCACGACGCCCGTGAGGTGCCAGCACTTGTCGCCGCGAACGATTTCTTCGCCTGCTATCTTGAGATTGGCCAGGTTGGTGGGGAACAGCGACGATTGGCCACCCGAGGCATCAGAGACAGAGTACTTGCCGCTGTTGGTTGACGGCAAGCCGGGGATGTTTACCTGTGAGCGTGTGTACATCTTGCCCTTGACCTGGATGACATCGGCAACGATGGTGCCGTTCACCTGGGCGCTGGCGATTTTCATGTTGAGTGTCATCTGGTATGCGGGGGCTGGTTGGGCGACGATGTGTCCGTCGCCATTGATGGTCAGCGTGAAGTCGACGCCGCTAGTGCTGCTCTTGAGCGAGCCCGACATCGACATCTTCGCATCCTTCATCTTCGAATGCTGAGAGTTGTCGTAAATTTGGCTGGCGGTCGGGGGAGCGGCTGTGCCGGCCGCGCCACACCCCGACAACAGCATCAGCAGGCTCAGCGCTCCTACGGCCGCGAGCGGCAGTGCGCGCAGCCCGCGACGCGCGATGGACCTGCCCGTCCTTGATCCCAGTCGCTGCGAAAACATGATGCGCTCCTTGTGAATGTTCTACTCCGGGCGAAGGCGGTGGTGTACCAGCGCGTCAACGGAGGCTACCTAGCCCTGTGCTTACGTTGTACCGCCAAGCGGTGACGAGCGCTTCGAGGGCTTTGTGAGTGTACCAGGGTGGCGGACACTCGTCAATATGTGGAGGCACATGAAGCTCGGCCAATGTCGACTGGCGCCAAGCTTGATGCGAACGATGGTGCGCCTGCACGGACGCGCCGGAGTTGGTATGATACGGTGGTGAGATGCGGTCAGGATTGTGCGGCTGCCGACGCCGCCGCGAGCGGCCTATTGACGACGTCAGGGAGATGAGGCATGGCCAGGCGGGACGACGATGCCGACGAGCGCGAAAGCGCGTTTGAGCTGTTCGCGTGGAGCGAAGGGCTAGATGACGAGGACGCGGGGCTCGATGGCGCCGCGCATGGGCTGAATGGGCACGACAGGCACGGACCCGGCGCGCGCGAGGAGGAGCGCGACGGCACAGACGCGGAGGCGGGCGAGTCTGGCTGGGTGGACACAGGCGGAATCCTGCGGTGGGAGGAGCCAGGCGAGGTTGACGACCCGCGTGCTGAGCCGGACTCGCCGCTGGCGGCTGATGACCTGGACCTGCCGGCGGGCGCGCCAGACACCGCACGCTTGCGAGCGGTCCACGCCTGGATGTTGCGGCGGCGCGCGGGCGAGCACGAGGCGCTAGGCAGTCTGCTCCTGGCGCAACGCGAGCAGCGGGCGCGCGAAGGCGACGGGACGCCGCCGCCGGGCGAGCGCCGCCGGAAGCGGCACGGCGAGCCTGAGGTGTCGCCGTTGGAGCTGGACATCGCGGAGCATCAGGCCGCCGCGGACGAGTATGATGCGCTGCTGGAGGCGCTGGACGACCACGTCGCGCACAGCGGACCGGGACGCGCGCTGGTCGAATTCTACCTCTGGATGAGCGAGCACCTGAGCTATCTCGCCCAGCAGCCGGAGGCGGCGTCGGCGGGAGAGCCGCCGCGGACGCTGGCGGCGGCGGCATGGCTGGGCCGCGCGCAGGCGGCGCTGGCGGCGCGCACGCGCGTGGAGCGCATGACGTCTCCAGACGTGGACGATTGAGCGCGCAGGCGGTCGAGGCGGCACATCCGCGCCGGGCGGAGGTTGGCTGAGGCGACGGCCGATCAGCCGATCAGCAGCTTGAGCAGCATCACCGAGGAGAAGCTGCCGTCACCTTTGGCACTGAGCTCGTCTACCCAGAGCAGACCGTCCTCGACCGTGTGGCTGTCCGGCGTATAGGCGAGTGTGCCCGTGAAGGGTGCGGCGGGCGCGCTGGAGGCTCCCGAGTGGATGGTGCCCGTGCCGAGCTGGCAGTGGTTTGTATCGGAGACAGCCAGGTTGGCTTTGTCCCAAAGCGCCGTCTGGTAGTTACCGGCCTCGAACGTGTAGCCGATCCCGCTGATGGTAATGGGACTGGTGACCGCGGCGGAAGGGACTGGGGAGGTCACGTTGAGGGCGTCTTGCGCCGCGACACCGGTCACTTCCCACATGCCGTGGTCGGGATAGAGGAGGCGCTGCAGATTCACGGTGAAGCCAGCGACCTTGGCCTGGGCGGTGGGGCCGCTGGAGCTGATCAGGGTGGCACTGGCGCCGGAGCTGCTGAGGACGTCCGCGGCGAACTGGTTGGCCTCCTGCACGGGATCGAGCGCCCAGGCCGCCGCGCCACTGTCCACTGCCGCATGCTGGAAGTCTTCCGCCTGGAAGCGGGTGAACGCGGGAAAGATGCCTGGGAACGCGACCTGCGCGAGGGCGCTGCCGTTCCACTGCCATTCACGGAAGAGGTCCTGGATCAGGCCAGCGTTGGTGGTGATGGGGCGATTGATGCACGAATTGGCATCCACCTCGCCAGTAACGATGGTGTTGACGGTGCTGATCTTCACGGAGCCTTTGTAGAGGCCGGTTTCAGACAGCACGAGGGTCGGCGTGGCGCCGGTACTGGTACCCGGAGCGTATATATAGAAGTCGAGGATCGCGCCCGAGCCGTTGTTTCGCACGGGGACGAGCGCCTCCTGGTGCCCATCGCGCCTCAGATCGCCGCAGGTCACGGTCTCGATCTGCTGATAGGTGGAGTTGAAGCTGGGCACAACGGACTGCCAGCTTACGGCGGCGAGGTTGGGTTCGCAGGGCTGCGGGCCGAGCGCGATGGAGGGTGTGGGCGAGGTGGTGGGCGACGGCGTGGAGATGGAGACGACCGAGGTGGCGCCACAAGCCAGCAAGACGACAACGCATGCCAGCACCGCCGCAAGCGCCGCGGGCCGCGGGGCGCCGACGATCGGCTGAGGGCGCGAAACACGAGACGATCTAAAGCGCGAGTACATACGCAAGGGTGCTTCCCTTTCTGGAGCCACGCTGGAGCATCAGTTGCCGCGCTGTCAGTGGATCCCTCTGCGTGACGCGCTACTCCGGCGTTGGGCGCCCGCCAGCACACGAGACGCGCGCGCGTCTAGCGCGCCGCGCTCCGGGTCATAGCTGATGTGCTAGACGGACCAGGGAGGCGGAGGTAACTCTGGCTGGGCCGCATACACACAGGCTCGTTGGGCTGTGTGGAGCGATTGAGTCATTCGACCAGAAATGGTCTTGACGAGGCCGCCGACCGCTGATACAGTTGAGGCTGGAAGTGAGATGGCGCAGAGTAGTAGGCAGCCGTGCGGCCGAACTGGCGGCCGCCGCGGAGAGAGAGGGTTCAAGCGATGGCCGATGACGCAGAGCCCACGATCAAGAGACCCTCAGGAATCGGTGAATCCGGCGCGCCCGCGGCCGAGAGCACGCAGGTGCCGGTGGAAGCGATCGCGTTGATGGATGCGGAGATCGCACGGCTGACGCGCCAGGGATATGTGATCGTGCACCGGACCGAGCGGTCGGCTCAACTCAAGCGCGCGAAACACTTCTCAGTGTGGTGGGCGCTCTTCTGGCTCATCGTCGGGCTGGGAGCGGGCCTGGCACTCTATATAGGATGGTATGTCCTGGTGAAGCGCGACCGTGTCATATTCCTACGCATTACGCCAGATGGGAAGGTCATGTCGACAGAGAGCTAATGAGGGACTGGGCTCAACGGCCTCGCAGCCGCCAGTAGCGCCACTTGAGCCGCATGATGCGGAATTGGGTGGCAATGGCGGCGAAGGGATGGAAGCCGCCGCGGATCCGGGTGACGTTCTCGCCGCGCCAGGTGGACCGCGAGCGGTGCCCGAAGCGGGCCGACCAGCCAACTACGAGGCCCGCGACGATGAAGACGAGCGCGAGGAAGCCAATGACGCCGGAGACATAGGCCCAAAGTCCGGTATCCGGCAGGCCGAAGTAGTAGCGGATCCCGGCGCCGAGAAAAGCCAGTATGATGCCCAACAGAAGCAGCGAACCTTCGGAATTCAGGCGCAGACGCAGGCGCGGGCCCGTGACGGGGGGGCGAGGCGAGGGTCGATTGAACGCACGAATACGGTCACCGAAACTTGGCCCCGAGTCCGGTCGGTCCATATTGCGGAGGATCTCTTCGATCTCACGCTCGTATTTATTGGGCATCTGGAGCACCCCCGCGGACCAAAAAACGCCTGCTCCGGCAGGAGCCGATTTGGGTGCGACTGTACTGATTCAAGTATAGCCCACAACAGGGCTATGGGCAAGACACCCGTGGGCTGCCCGGCGCACCGCGCATGGCCGAAATCCGTCCGACGCGAAGCGTGAAACCTGTCATGCTGGTTGCTGCTCCGTGCCGGTTCGGGGTGCAAGAACGGTGCCAGACCATGACTGCATGTCCGCCGGACGCCTGTTTTGCGGCTTACGCGCGCACGCCCAGCGCATGCAGGGCCGACGTCTTCAGCGTGAAGAGGGCAAGGAGCTCGACGACGGCGAACGCGAGCATCAGCGAATAGAGCGGGAACAATTGGCGGAAGCTGCTGAAATGGCCAATTTGTCCGCGCAGGCCGAGCACGAACACCAGGTTGATCAGCGTCAGGGCGATCAGGAGGCCGAACGTGCTGAACAGAGCCAGCGGATACAGCAGCCAGCCTACCTGAGAGGCGACGGCCAGAAACGCGATCACCAGCACGGGCAACATGAGGGCGAGCTGCCCGAAGCTGGCGAAGGAAGAGCGCTCGTCGTCCGCGCGCCAGATCAGGCCGTTGGCCACCGGCACCAGGAACGCGGCCATGGCTGTTCCGGTGGCGAGGCCTGTCGCGAGGCGCAGGAGGTTGTGTGGCTGGTAGAGGTGCGGCAGCCCAAGGTCCAGGAAGAACGAATTGAAGCCGTCCACGGCCATCGCCGCTACGGCCAGACCCAGGGCGAGCGCCACCCATGGCCCAGGCAGACGGGCGGCACGTAGCCGACCCGTGCCCAGGAGGACGAGCGCCGTGGCCGACACGCCCGTGTAGATGCCCGTGTTGCGCGCGCACAGGGGAAGCTGCTGTCCGCCAGGATAGAAGGAGTGGGTGGGGAGCTGGGCGCAGATGCCGCCGTCCAGCGCGCGCAGCCGGTCCAGCAGCGTCCCGCCGGGCAGGAAGACCAGGCCGAGCAAGGCGACGACGTAGGCGGCCGCGACGCCAAAGATGAGCCAGCTCGGCGGCTCCCAGTGGACCGATTCCGCTGTCTCGGCCAGGTCCATCACGGGAGACGCCACATCGGCGGCATGTTCGATGGTCATGCGAGCGTCCTCTCACGACGACTCATGCGTGGGCACCACGGCGCCATTATAAACCAGAAAACCAACTGTTGACGACCAGCAACCAGTTGAAAAAGATGGCGACCCCAAGCAGCGCCAGCAGCACGCCGGCCACGCGCTCGACGATGCCCAGATAGGGAGAGAGTCGCCGCAGGGCAGGGGTGATGCGGTCGACGGCGGCGCCCGCCACCAGGAAAGGCAGGCCAAGGCCCAGCGCATACACGGCGAGGAGGGCGACACCCGAACCGAGCGTGTGCGCGCGCGCTGCCAGCACCAGGATCGCTGCCAGATAAGGTCCGACGCAGGGGGTCCAGCCCAGGGCGAAGACGAGGCCCAGCGCCAGCGACGTGACGTACCCAGGAGCGCCGGTGCGCAGGTAGAAGCGGCGCTCGCGCTCCAGGCCAGGAATGCGCACGATGCCCGCCACATGCAGGCCGAACAGCACCAGCAGGATGCCGCCCACGCGACGGAGTGCTATCTGATTGCCAGTCAGCAGCGCGCCCAGCACGCTCGCCGTCGCTCCCAGCGCCACGAAGGCAAGGCCAAAGCCGGCGACAAAGGCGGCGGCGTGCGCCAGTGTATCCAGGCGCCGGGTCGGGGCCTGGCCAGCCCGCACGGCTA
>CAYQFU010000070.1:1342-22713 GCA_964416775.1 uncultured Ktedonobacterales bacterium | reverse complement strand
ACAACGTCGGCGACTGCGCGGGCCGCGGCGCCGACATCTTCGAGTCCACCGCCGCGGAGAACATTGGTGCCATGATCCTCGGCGCGACGGTCGCCACGGCCATCGCCAAGCTCACCGGCGTCACCGATCCGGCCTGGGTCATCTTCCCGCTGGTCGTCGTCGGCGTCGGCATTGTTTGCTCGATGGTCGGCCTCCTCATGGTGCGCAAGTCCCGCGTCAAGGAACCCGGCGAGGCGGGCAACAAGGATCCCGGCGAAATCGCCATGGGCCAGCTCAATTTCGGCTTCTATACGACTGCCCTGCTCTCCGCCATTGGCATTGTGGTCGTCACCTATCTCCTGCTGGGCCGCAACGCCCACTGGTGGGCCTTCGCCCTCGCCGGTCTGATCGGCATCGCCAATAGCCTCGTCTTCGTCTGGATCACCCAGTATTACACGTCAGGCACCTACCGTCCGGTGCGCGAGATCGCGGAAGCCTGCAAGACGGGTCCCGCCACGACCATCATCTCCGGACTTGCCGTCGCCTTCGAGAACCCAGCCCTCCCGGTGCTGGCCATCGCGATCGCGCTGATCGGCTCGTATTACCTCGGCTCGCTCGCCAGTGGCCCCGCCTCGGGCGTCAACATCTACGGCATCTATGGCACCGCCGTCGCCACCCTCGGCATGTTGATGAGCGCCGGCTACATCCTGGCGATGGACACCTTCGGCCCCATCACCGATAACGCCGGCGGCATTGTCGAGATGAGCGATCAACCTGCGTCGGTGCGCAACATTACCGACGCCCTCGACGGCGTCGGTAATACGACCAAGGCGCTCACCAAGGGCTATGGCATCGGCTCCGCCGCCCTGGCGGCGTTTCTGCTCTTTAGCGCCTATCTCGACATCGTCAAGAGCCACCAGGCGGGCGGTGCCGCTGCCGCGGGCGGCTACAACGTCAATCTGGCCAATCCCCCGGTGTTCATCGCCGCACTGGTTGGCGCCATGCTGATCTTCCTTTTCAGCTCGCTCGCCATCCGCGCGGTCGGCAACGCTGCCCAGGGCATGATCCAGGAAGTGCGACGCCAGTTCAAGGCGAATCCCAAGATCATGACGGGCCAGGCCGAGCCTGACTACGCCCGCTGCGTGGACATCAGCACGAGTGCCGCCCTACGCCAGATGGTCATCCCCGGCATCCTCGTCGTCGGCACCCCGGTCCTCGTTGGCCTCGTCCTTGGCCCCGAGCCGGCCGCCGGCCTCCTCATGGTCGGCACCATCGGCGGCATCATGATGGCGCTCGTCATGAACAACGGGGGCGGCGCCTGGGACAATGCCAAGAAGTTTATCGAGGCCGGCTATCTCAAAGATGAGCACGGCAATGTCCTGAGCAAGGGCTCACCCGCGCACGCAGCCAGCGTCGTCGGCGACACCGTCGGTGATCCGTTCAAGGACACCGCTGGCCCCTCACTGCACATCGTCATCAAGCTGCTCAGCACGATCACCCTGGTGCTCGCTCCGCTCTTCATCGTGCTGCACCCGTAATCCACGCATTTCCTCTCAACCTCGCGGCGGACCAGTGACGCTGGTCCGCTCCGCGACCCGGCCGGCAGACGCCACACCTACGTGCGGCGACTCTGCCGGCCGTTTCCGCCTTCGCCACTCCATGGCAGGCTTCCAGGCGTCATACTGCACGGCGTGCTAACGGTGGGGTGCCTTGCGACCGCCGTGGCGCGCGTCGTACCATACAGCGTGTGGTTGGACTGTAGGAGGGGCAGAATGTCTCGTCGCGCACATGCACTGTTGGTACTCCTCATGGCCGCGGCGGTCGTGTTGGGCTGCGCCGCTCCCACTGTGGTGAGCTTTCCCGGCTCAGGCGGGTCCAGCGTGGCTCCGTGCATCGGCACAGCCTGCGCGGCTGGTCAGGGCGCTCGCACCGTGCAAGTGTTTGTCGAGCCTGATGCTGGCCGCGCCCCCATCCTCAACGCCATCGAGGGCGCCAACACCTCGATCTGGCTCGAACTCTATCTGCTGACCGACACGTCCACCGTCCACGCTCTCGAAGATGCCGCGGCTCGCCACGTCGACGTCCGCGTCCTGCTCGAGCCGTCGCCCTATGGTGTGGGCAGCACGTCTCCCGCCCAGACCATCGCCAGACTCAATGCTGCAGGCGTGCATGCTGAGGCCGCGGACCCCGCCTTCCATTACACGCACGAGAAAGCCATGGTGGTAGACCACGCCACCGCGTACATCATGACCTGCAACCTCACGCGCTCGGCCCTCGGCGGCTCTTCCTCAACCACCAACCGCGAGTACGGTGTGATAGACACCAACCCCGCCGATATCGCGGAGATCGCGGCCATCTTTCAGGCCGATTGGAACCGCACCACCCCCACCCTGACCGATCCCGACCTCGTCGTGAGCCCGGTGGACGCCCGGGCCAAGCTCCTGGCTGTGCTGAATGCCGCTCACACGTCATTGCAGATCGAAGATGAGGAGATGGTGGATCCTCAGTCGGAAGACGCCCTCATCGCCGCCGCCCAGCATGGCGTGACCGTCGATATTGTCCTCCCGCTGCCCAGCGCCAGCGCGGCCCCATCGCCCGATCTCGCTCGCCTCGCCGCCGGCGGCGTGCATATCCGCTACAGTGCCACCCTCTACATGCACGCCAAGCTCATCATCCAGGATGGTGTGCGCGCCTTCGTCGGCTCCGAAAACTTCTCCGCCAACTCGCTGGACGACAATCGCGAGCTGGGCATTCTGATTGCCGACCCCTCCGCCATCTCGACGCTCTCGTCCACCTTCGGCTCCGACTGGAATACTGGTGTACACTACGCGGCGTAGCCGCTATCGTCGCACGCAGAAAGGCTCGGATCCCGACATGGTCACCGAGATCGCACAATTCACCGCACTGCCAGGCCAGGCCGACGCTCTCGAGCGAGGCCTGAGGGCCGCCATGCCCATCATTCGCGGCGCTGAGGGCTGCACATCCATCTCCCTGCGCCGCGGCATCGAAGACCCCACCATGTTCGTGTACGACATCGAGTGGGAGACCCTGGAGCATCACACGGTCAAATTCCGCGGCGGCCCCCTCTTCGCTCAATACCGCAGCCACATCAATGGTCTGTTCGTCGAGCCAGTCACCGCCCGCCACTACACCACGCTCGCGACGAGCTAGCCCAGCCATTGCCGCGGCGCCCCCGCCACCGGCTCGCACGTGCGCGGGGGCGCGGGGGGGCGCGCCCGCATCACAACGGGATGTTGCCGTGCTTCTTGGGCGGGTTGGCGTCGCGCTTGTTCTTCAGCATGTCTAGCGCCACGATCAGCTTCTCCCGCGTGTGCCGCGGCTCGATCACCTCGTCCACGTAGCCCCGCGCCGCAGCAATGTAGGGATTCGCGAACTTGTCCAGGTAGTAGGCCACCAGTTCCTGCCGCCGCGCATCTGGATCCTCGGCCTTCTCGATCTCGTCCTTGAACACGATGTTGACCGCCCCCTCCGGCCCCATCACTGCGATCTCAGCCGTGGGCCATGCGTAGTTGATGTCGCCACGCACGTGCTTGCTGCTCATCACGTCATACGCCCCACCATACGCCTTGCGCGTGATCACCGTCACCTTGGGCACTGTGGCCTCGCAGTACGCGAACAGCAGCTTGGCCCCATGCCGGATGATGCCACCGTATTCCTGCGCCGTTCCGGGCAAGAATCCTGGCACGTCGACGAACGTCACGATCGGAATGTTGAAGCAGTCGCAGAAGCGCACGAACCGCGCCCCTTTGTCCGACGAATCGATGTCCAGCACGCCGGCCAGCACGTTTGGCTGCTGCGCCACAATGCCCACCGGCCGGCCGCCCAGTCGCGCGAAGCCCACGATGATGTTGGCCGCGAAGTATTCGTGAACCTCGAAGAACGACCCACTGTCCACCACCCGGCGGATGATCTCCTTCATGTCGTACGGCCGGTTCGGATTGTCCGGGATGATGTCGTCCAGCTCCTCATCGGCCTGGTTCGGCGGATCCGCCGACTCCACTACCGGCGGATTGTCTACATTGTTCGATGGCAGATAGCTCAGCAGCGTCCGGATCATCCGCAGACACTCTGCCTCGCCTTGCACCGCGAAATGCGCCACCCCACTCGTCTGGCTGTGCGTTCGAGCGCCCCCCAGCTCCTCAAACGTCACATCCTCGTGCGTCACCGTCTTGAGCACGCTCGGCCCCGTGACGAACATGTGGCTCGTGCCTTCGACCATGAAGATGAAATCGGTGATCGCCGGCGAATACACCGCCCCGCCCGCACACGGACCCATGATGGCCGAGATCTGGGGCACCAACCCACTGGCCAGCGTGTTGCGCAAAAAGATGTCGGCGTACGCTCCCAGGCTCACCACACCCTCCTGGATGCGCGCGCCGCCGGAATCGTTCAACCCGACGATCGGCGCCCCATTCTTCATCGCGAGGTCCATGATCTTACAAATCTTCTCAGCGTGGGCCTCTGAGAGCGATCCTCCAAACACGGTAAAATCCTGCGAGAAGACGTATACCAACCGTCCGTCAATTTTTCCATACCCCGTCACCACCCCGTCGCCGAGCACTTTCTGCTCCGCCAGCCCAAAGTCCGTTGCCCGGTGCGTGGCGAACATGTCCGTTTCCTGGAAGGTGCCTGGGTCGAGCAGCAGGTCCAGCCGCTCGTGCGCGGTCAGCTTGCCTTTCTTGTGCTGCGCGTCGATGCGCTTCTTGCCGCCTCCCAGCTTCGCCTCTTCTTTGAGGCCGCGCAGTTCCTCCAGCTTCTCGCGGGTGGTCTTCACCATGGCTCTCCTCAGCTCTCCTCAGCTCTCGCTAGCTCTATCTGAACGACATGCGCTCGCCAGGGGGGCCCGCCCTCTGGTCATGCGTTCGATGTTGCCGCCTCTTCGCGCTGCACCAGCTCCAGCAGCACCCCGCTCGTCCCCTTGGGATGCAAGAAAATGCCGCGTCCCTCAGCAGTCCGTCTGGGCGTGGCATCCAGCACCGCCGCTCCCGCGGCTTGCAGCTCGGTTAGCGCGCGCTCGATGTCCGGCACTTCCAGGCAGATGTGGTGCAGTCCCTCCCCGCGCTTCTCCAGGAACCGCGCCACTCCAGTGGAGGGATCGGTTGCCTCCAGCAGCTCGATCTCGCTCCCCTCCGGGCCTCCCAGCGGCAGGAAAGCGATCTTCACGCCTTCGCTGGGAAAGTCGACCACCCGAGCCGGCACCACCCCCAGCACATCGCGGTAAAACCTGAGCGACGCATCGAGCGATCGTACGACAATCGCCACGTGGTCAATACGCCGAACGCCGTCGGTCAGCACGTTCTATCCCTTTCCATCGGCGCGCCGCGTGCCATGCGGAGCCGCATGCTCTACGCCGTCGCTCATCGTATGCCGTTCGCTGACCGACCGTCAAGCCGTCCCCCTGCGTCCGCGGTTTCGGCCCGCATCTTGCTTCCTGTGAGTTGCCGTTTGCTGCGCTCGGACGTATATACTAGCAGCGATGGAGTCGGCCACCAGCGAAAATCGAGCCCTGAGCCGAGCCCCCAATTCTGGCAACCGCCAGCGAGGTGTGACGACGATGAGCGTAGTCTGGGCGTGGCTGCAAGCGGCAGCCTCTAACCTCCCCGCCGGCATCGGCGCATGGCGTGCGCTGATCGGCGCTGGATTCCTTGCGGTCGGGCTCCTGATGTTGGTGGCCCTCGGCGGCCGTCGACTCGCCCGCATACGAGCACGACGACAGCCAGCTGCCACAGCGCCGCAACCTGACGCTGATATCGCTCCCACGCCCGCTGTGCCCACCGTCGCGTCCGCCGCCTCACCCGCCAGCCCTACCTCCACGCGCGGCGAGCCGGCCTCCGCCGTTACGGGCCCGCGCGTCGCTCTCGACGAGGCCCGCTGGAAGCGCGGCGAGTGGCATGTCATCACTGGCCCACTCGCCAATCCACGTCCGGCGTCACTCAGCGCTCCGACTGGGCCGCTCGCACCCGCAACGCCCGTTGCGATCGCCGAGCGGCCGTCCGTGCCTCTCGCCGTCGACACGACCGTCGCGCTGTGGGCCGCGCCCCCCGTACTGCCCGCGCCTGAGCACACCACACCTGCACCAAACGCCCCCAGTCCCTCACCTGACGAGCATGCCGAACAGGAGTATCGCCGGGGACTGGAGCTCCTCTCGCGCACGGACGGCAACCGCGCCGAGAAGCTGCGTGAAGCGCTCGCGTGCTTTCGCCGCGCTCAGGACGTCTGGACACCTGATCTCGCGCCCGAGCGGTGGGCCGTCGTCCAGAACGACATCGCCCGCGTCTACCAGGAGCTGCCTGATGGTGATCGCGCGACCAATCTCCGCACGGCCATCATGCTCCATCAGGCCGCGCTCGACGTCTTCGATCCCATCCAACATGCCATGAACTGGGCCTGGACCCAATCCGCCCTGGGCGCCGCCTATCTGAGCCTGCCCACCGGCTCGACCATTGCCAACGCGCGCGCCGCTGTCGCTTACTATCAGCGCGCGCTCGACATCTTCACGCGTGAGAACGCGCCGCTCGCCTGGGCATGGAACCAGAACAACCTCGGCGCGGCTTACGAGACGATGCGTGGTGGCGCCGAAGGCGAGCGCGTAGCCCACCTGCGCGACGCCGTCCACTGCTACGATGCCGCACTCGAGGTCTTCACGTCCGAGGAATATCCCGCGCAGCATCAGCTCGTGTCCCGTAACCTTGCCCGGGTCCGCGCCGAGCTCAAGGCCCTGGAGTAGCTTCCCGCCGCTCACTCCGTCACGATGTGGTCCGATGCTCGCCCGTGCCGCTCGGGGTCTTCCTGAGTCTGCGTCGTCGTTCCATCCTTCGCCCGATCCCCCGCCGCGGGAGGCTTGCCTGGTTGGCGGCCTACCCGCGGCGAGTGACGTCGCAGCCGCAGCTGCATCAAAATGTGTCCCCGCGGCCCATAATGCGCTGGCTGGCGCGGCGCATGCCTCCAACGCCCATTGCCGTTGCCACGGCGTTCGCCCTCGTGACGCTCCGCCTGCTGATCCACGGGACCGGGCATGGCACGCTCGGCCTCCTCTTCCAGCCGCTTCTCGTTCCGCCAGAGGAAGATCACGACCGCCGCGATGAGGATCACTGCCACCACGCCAAGCCCAATGCCTACTGGCCCGGTAACGTGTTCGATGCTCCGGCCGAGGAAGTACGCACCCGTCCCGTAGGCCGTTGCCCACAGGATGCCTCCCGCCGCATTGAATACCAGGAACCTCGGCCAGGGCATGCGGTTCACCCCAGCGAGAAACGCCGCCCAGGTGCGCAGAATGCTGACGAAGCGGCCAAAAAACACCACCTTGCCGCCGTGCTGGCGAAAGAGATATTGCCCCACTTTCAGCTTGCGCTCGTCCACCCCGATGTAGCGGCCGTATCGACGCAGCAGGCGATACCCTCCTTCACGGCCGATGACGTAGCCCGTGTTGTCACCGAGAATTGCGCCCGCCGCGGCCGCCACAATCACCCACCAGATGGTCAGGTGGTGCGTCGCCCCCGCATACACCGATGCTGCGATCAGCATGGTCTCGCCCGGCACCGGCACGCCCATGCTTTCGATGAACACAAATACGAGCACAGCCCAGTACCCATACACTCCCAGCAAGTGGTTCAGGGACGAACTGGACAGATGCAGCATGGATCACTCGCAATCTCACCGCGCGGCGCGTCGACAATGTGCTGCGCCAATGCACGTTCAGTGCCGCGCGCACGCGTCCCGACGCTCTCTATGCTGGCACGTGCTCGTCGTCGCCCACCCGCACATCCGCCTCGCCGTCAACGTGCGCGGGCCACGTCGCGGAGTGCGCCGCCCCGCCTTCTGCCGGTATCCATATGGCACAGGTGACCGGCGCCCCCTATTCGCTCGTGTATAATGGTGGCTGCGTGACGACGCCCGCCACGTCCAGAGCAAGTGATAGGACATTGAGCATTCTCCCTGCCCCTCCGACCGAGGCCCCCAACATTCCCAACGCGCACGCCCACGTCCAGAGCACCACGGCCGGCTCCATGTCACGCCAGGCTGTGCCGCGCACACGCCGCTGGCGCATCCTGCGCGCCACTGGTGCGACGTTCCTGCTTGTTGTCGTCGTCACGCTCACGATGTTCGGCTGGCTCTGGCAACGTACTCCGTCCACCACGAATCTCGCCGCTTGGGTCCGCGCTCAGGATGCCGCCCATCATGCGCCTTACACGCCTCTCACCTCCGTGTCCCCGTACATGCTTCACGCCCTGGTGGCCATTGAAGACGAGCGCTTCTACCAGCATCATGGCCTCGACACCCTCGCCCTCCTGCGGGCCGCGTGGGACGATGCGCGCGCCGGCAGCCTCATCGAAGGCGGCAGCACGCTGACCGCGCAGCTCGCCAAGAATGCGTACCTGGGCGGTCACGATCACACCGTTCCGCTGAAGATGAAAGACCTCGTGCTCGCGCTCAAAGTCGAGCAGCGCTACAGTAAGCGCCAGATCCTCGAGCTGTATCTCAACCTGGTGTATTACGGTGAAGGCGCCTATGGCATTGGAGCGGCGTCCGTGCGCTACTTTGGCATCACTCCCGCGCACCTCGATGTGGCCCAGGCCGCGCTCCTCGCGGGCCTCGTCCAGGCACCCGGCTATTACGATCCCTGGTGCCACCCCGGCCTCGCCCGCATGCGCCAGCACGCGGTGTTTGCGCGCATGCTGGCCGACGGCTATCTCACGCCCAGCCAGGCGCACGCCGCCACCGCCGAGACGTTTGCCTTCTGGGTGCCAGGCGCCCCACTGCCTCCCAACGCCTTCTGCCCCGCCTGACCGAAGTGCTGGGCACGCTTGTCAGCGCAGCTGCAGCCGGTACGCGATGGACTGGCGCGCGATGGCGAAACCCGCCTGCTGGTAGACGGCCATCTCGCGGTCGGCATCCCCCCACGATTCCAGTTCGATAGCTGCTGGATGTTGCGCCCGAAGATATTGTACGGCCGTTAGCAACAGCGGCAGATAGAGCCCGTGGCGGCGGCGCCATGGAATGACGCCTGGGGCGTCGACGGTCCCCGTCATTTCCCCACGCTGTGTGCTCAATCGTGTGCTGATCATGCCCCGGCAGACACCTGCTACTTCCCCGCCCGCGTCAAATACTAAGAAGATGCCCTCGGGCGGCCATTCGCGCAATTGCTCGCCTAGTTCCGCCTCGGTCACGGGGTTGTGGCCCCACAGCCCGTCGTAGCTGCTGTTCATCGCCTGTGCCAGGACAGACAGATCCAGCACCGCATCGAAGCTGCGCACGCTAAAGCCCGCCGGCCAGACCGGCGCGCTGGTCGGGATCGTGCCACGTGCGCGCATGAGCGTGTACGCGGCAACCGGCAGAAACCTGTGCTCTAGCAAGAATGCTCGGCCCGGCTCGTTGCGTGCTTCGCTGTACGCATCCGCCTGCTTCGCGCCCAGCGCCCGTGCCCGCACGAGCGTGCGGCTCAGCAGGATGCGGCCGATCCCTTTCCGACGCCACTCTGGATGCACGACGCCCGAAATATCTGCCCGTTCCTCTGTGGCCGCCCTCCACACTCCGCTGAACCCGATGAGCTCGTCCGCATCGCCCGGCGACTCTACGACCCAGCAGTCTTGTGCTGGATCGTGGCCCGGCAGTGCCATCCGCTCGCGGAGCCGCGCCTCTGTCATATCACTTCCGTCGCCATCGGCCGCTGCGGCTTCAGCGTAGAGCCGCGCGACTCTTGGCAAGTCCTCAGAGGGATCGAAATGTCGAAACTGGTATGGGAGCATGTCAGCGCCACTCCTACGCACAAGCTCATTCTGCCGGGTGCGGACACCCCTTCGCCGCAGGTCCAGCGCGCATCGCACTCACGTCACCGCCGCGAAGGATGGTCAGCCCCACCAGTATACACCTCTTGACTAGCCTCGATCGGCTCGAATTTCTATAACCATATTGCGCGCGCTCGCGCAGTGCGATGCTTGACACGCCGAGTAGTATGGCAACGAGCAGATGAGCGGTCGGCCGGCGTCATCAACACGGCACACCCGCACGTCACGCGCTGCGGCAATGAGGCTCCGGCCGAGTCCATGGCGGCAAAGTGAAGTGAGTCTCCCAATCGTGCCTCGACCGCGTAACCCGCCGCTCTGCCAGCAAAGACATGAGTCGCCTATCTCAGGATACACGATTGCCGAATAGCTGCTGTATAATGGAGCGCAACGCGCCACGCAAACGCGGTCTTCGCGGACCTGGCCGAGAGATACTCGGCCCAGTGAACGCCCTACGATCAGCCTGATGTTTCAGATTACGCACTACCATTGGAGGCACCCATGTTGCGTGAGCGCCAGAATGCACCGCATTCCATCAGCGCGCGCCCGACCACCAATCCACGGACGTCCGCGCCGCACAACGCCTCTCCGAACTTGCTGGCCATCGTGCGTGGCTACGACCATACACGACGTCAGCGTCTGGTGCGCCTCATCGCGCTGGGCCTGGCGGGTCTCTCCGCTATTCTTCTGCCGAGTGCCTTCCTGCCTGAGCTGGATCTCGTGTCCGTCATCGCGCTGGTCATCGTGCTGCTCGGTGCCGTCTGTGCCTACATCCTCAACCGCACCGAGCACATCGGCAGCGCCGGATACGTCCTGCTGGGCTCCGGCACGCTTGGTATCGCCTGGGTGATCGCGGCGCGCGGTGTTCAGCAGGGAATCACGCCCGTCGACTTGCGCCTCTACGACTTTTTTGTCTTGCCCGTCATCGTCTCCGGGGTGCTCTCAAACCGCCGCACGCCCATCGTGTTCGGTGCGCTGACCATCGCCTTCACCGTCGCATCACTCCTCCTGTTGCCTCGCACCACTCCCCTCCAGCTCTACTGGGACGGACGCGATCCGCAGACGCTTGGCTCCGCCTACGATGTCGTCGCCATTCCCGTCGTGATACAAGCCCTCTCGGCGGTCGTCGCCTGGCTCGGCTCGGATAGCGTCCGCCGGTCGTTGCTCAGCGCTACCCGCGCCGACGAGCTGGCACTGGCCAACGAGCGCATTCTTGCCCAGGCGCGCGAGCTCGAACTGCGCCAGCGGCGGCTGCAGGATGGCATCGAGCACCTGCAAGCCGTGCACGCGGCGTTTGCTGGCGGGAACTACGACGTACGCGCGCAATTGGCCGGCGACGAGCTACACCCGCTGGCCATCTCGGTCAACCGTTTCCTCACGCAGATGCAGCGTCTCGTGCGCGAGCAAGACCAGCGCGCCCGCATCGAGCAGGTAGCCCATGAGCTCACCTACGCTCTGCGCCGAGCACGAGCGGGCTATGGCTATCAACCACCCCACTACACCGGCACGCCGCTCGACGAGGCACTGCTCGAGCTCGTCAGCCTCTTCCAGCGTGGCATTGCTTCACCGCCTCAACCCGCTCCCCCGCCCCACGCGCCTGATCCGCGCAGCGACCCGCACGCGCCACCTTCATGGCTCGATTTCAACGCACCTCGCGAGCCGTGAGCGCGAACGGCCAATCTGCGCTGGCACAGTCGCGAGCGGCTCATCCGCGATCTGTCTCTCATCTCGTCCACTGTCAACCATCGGTGACCTGCAACGCACTGAGCACCAACGCCACCTCGTCCACGGTGGCGGCCGCTAGCGCCTTCGCGGCCAATTGGCGCAGTGTCTCCATCGTCGCGCTCGCGAGCACGCGCTTGACGGCTGGCAGGCGCGCAGGCGCCATGCTCAGCTCGCCGATACCGAGACCGACCAGCAAGGCGGCCAACGCCGGTTCGCCGGCCATCTCGCCACACACCGCCACTGGCACCCCGGCCTTGCCCGCTGCCCGCACCACCTGTGCTATGCCCAGGAGCACTGCGGGCTGGCGCGCGTCGGTCAGCGTCGCGAGCGCGGGATTGAGCCGGTCGGCAGCCATGATGTATTGCGCCAGGTCGTTTGTCCCGATGCTGAAGAATCGCGCCTCATGAGCCAGCTCCTCGGCCTGCAGCACAGCCGCCGGGGTCTCCACCATAATGCCGAGTGGCAGCGGCTGAGGCGCCCGCACACTTTCATACGCCAGCGCCCGCTCCGCCTCCCGCAGCGCCTGCATCCCGTGGCGAACCTCCGCCACTGTTGCCACCATGGGCAGCATGACCTGGACATCGGCCCCAGTCGCCGCCGCCGCACGCACGATGCCCCGCAGCTGCGTGTCGAGTAGCTGAGGATAGGCCAAATGCAGGCGAAAGCCGCGCACGCCGAGGGCAGGATTGGCCTCGGGTGCCAATTCACCCGTCATGCCGGCGAGGGCCGGCAGCGGCTTGTCGTTTCCCGCATCCAGCGTGCGGACGACGACATGCGCCTTATCGGACCCACACCTGGCGATGATCTCGGAATAGAGCGCGGCTTGCTCGTGTTCGTCGGGCAATGTCTCACGTTCGGCAAACAGAAACTCCGTGCGCAGCAGCCCGATGCCCTCGGCGCCCCAGTCCGCGGCCTGCCGCGCTTCGCCCACGCTGCCGACATTGGCCAGCAAACGCACCCGCGTGCCATCTTGTGTCTGGCCAACGCGACCGCGCCAGTGCGACAGCTCGGCCCGCGTGACGTCGTCACGTCGCCGATCGAGCTCGGCGCGCGTGGCGAAGGCTGTCGCGACCGCGGGATCCGGCCGGACATGCACCACGCCCGCGGCACCGTCCAGCGCCAGCAGATCGCCCTCCACCACCGCGCCCATGAGACTTGGACCGAGGCCCACGACCGCTGGGATGCCCAGGGCCCTGGCGAGAATCGCCGCGTGCGAGGTCACGCTGCCCGCCGCTGTGCACACCCCGAGCACGCTTTCACGGCGCAGCTGTGCGGTATCTGACGGAGCGAGGTCTTCCGCCACCACCACCACAGCCTTCCCCGCGCGCGCGATCCGGTTTGGCAGCGTATCACCGCCCCACCCAGGCACCAGATGACGCAGCGCGCGGTTGGCGGCATCGCGTACGTCGGCGGCCCGCGCTTGCCACAGGGGATCGGGCAGCGCTTCGAGCGCCCGCGCCTGCTCTTCCGCGGCCTGCGCCAACGCGCGCGCCCCGTCGAGATGCTGAGCATCGATCAACACGTGAACACGCGCGATGATGGTCGGATCCTCGAGAATCAGGGCTTGCGCCTCCAGGATGCCCGCCTCGTCCGCCCCGACGTCCCGGCGCACGTCCGCCGTCAGCGCGCGCAGCTCGGCTGCCGCCTCCGTAAGGGCGGCCCGCACGCCGTCCATCCCCGTGGCGGCGCGCTCGCTGCTCGTCTCACGTGCGTCGGCGGACGGCCCGCCCCCGCGCAGAAACAGCAGCGCCGGACCGAGCGCCGCCCCGGACGAGGCGCCAATACCGCGTAGCGTCACTCCTGCCGCAGCCCCTCCCGCTGACGAAGCCTCTGTACTCATGGCTACCTCTGCTGCTGCTGCTGTTCAGCGCCTGCCCACACTGGCGGCTCTCCACAACTCATGGGCAAGCGCATGTCTGCACGCGCCACACGGCCGCATCACGCTGCCAGCTTCCGCGCCGGCGATTCCTCCCCTACTCGCGTTCGCCAAAATTGTCCCGAATCAGAGCCGCCAGCGCCGCCAGCGCCTCCTCAGCATCCTCGCCCTCCGCCCGCAGTGTGACGGTCGCTCCGGCGCCCGCACCAAGCTGCAGGACCTGCAGAATGCTCTTGGCATTCGCCATCGCGCTCCCACACGTGGCGGTAATCTGGGATGCGAACTGGGCTGCCGTCTGCACGAAGAGACTGGCGGGACGCGCGTGCAGCCCAACCCGATTGGTCAACGTCAGGCTTTCCTCGACGACCGTCACACGTCACCTCCGGCCAGGCACCTTCGATAAACCCATCGCACCCTCCGCGGTTTCCACCACGGCCGAGAGCGGACTACCCAACGACGCTTCGACTGCCGCCACGATTGCCCCCTCGACAACCGGCGCCTCACTGACCACCACGCGCTGCTGCTGGTCTGGGGGCAGTTGTTCGACGGCCACCTCCGCAGCCATCGCCGAGCTGCCGAGATCAATGAACACGACCACACCGTCGCCGGTGTCTGCCGCCCCTATCGCCGCCAGCACCCTCTCGGGTGAGGTGCCCAGCGCCCCTTCCAGCGTTCCGCCAGCCGGCAGCACCCGGACACGTCCGTGCGCCATTTGCCGCGCCACCTCCGCGACACCCTCGGCAAGCTTTGCGCTGTGCGATACGATTACTAATCCAACGGCCACCGTTCTCACCTCCCCACTGCTGCGACGCGCAGCAGCAATGCAACGGACGTGGCCCCCGGATCTTGGTGCCCGATGCTGCGTTCGCCAAGATAGCTGGCTCGCCCCTTCGTCGCCAACAATGGAATAGTCGCTTGGGCCCCAGCCTCAGCCGCGTCGGCCGCCGCGCGCAGCCCATCGGTCAGCGGACGCCCGGCCCCAAGCGCGGCACGCAAAGCCTCGACGGCGGGGAGCAGTGCGTCGACCATGGTCTTTTCGCCGGCCTGCGCCCGTCCTCGCGCCTGAATCCCTTCGAGCGCGGCTTCCAGCCCCGCCAGCACATCCGCCGGCTGCAGCTCCTGCTTGCCGGCGAGGGACATCCCCGCGCGCAGGAAGGCTGTCCCATAGAGCGGACCGCTGGCCCCGCCCACAGTGGAGACGAGGGTCGTGCCAACCGTCTTCAGGATCGTCCCCACATCCGCTCCGCTGACCGCCGGCAGCTTGTTCATGACCGCGGTGAACCCGCGATCCATGTTGATGCCATGATCGGCGTCGCCGATGGCCGAGTCCAGTTCGGTGAGGTAGGTGCGCTGCTCCCGCAGCACTTCAGCCGAGCGCTCCAGCCACCCCATTACGCATGCCCGATCCGCAACCATATCGCCATCTCCTGCCTGTGAGACCACTTCGTCCGGAAGGGACTGAGAGGCGGCGCCGCCCATCACAGGTCTGTGTCTGAGCGGCGCGTTCTGATGCCAGATCGACGTCATCCCTGCCGCTATGCGCAGGACGCATCGGATTGTGATCACGTCCCCGTGAACACCCGGCGAGCGGCTTGGCCCCCGTTGATCTGGAGTCCACATCAATTGCCAGTAGAACCCTGCTGCGCGCGCCTACGCCCTCCACCGCAGGGCCGGCGTGTGCACCGGCGCGTCCCAGAGCTGGACCAGCTCATCATCCAGCTTGAGCAGCGTGATCGAACAGCCCGCCATTTCCAGCGACGTGATGTAGCTGCCCACCAGGGAGCGGGCGATGTCGATATTCCGCCCTTTGAGGATTTTCGCTACTTCGTTGAACATGACATAGAGCTCGATAGCCGGCGTGCCTCCCATGCCGTTCACGAACGCGAGCACGCGATCCCCGGCTTGGAAGGGCAAATCTTCGAGGATGGGATGGAGCAGCATTTCGGCGATGTCCGCTGCCGGCGCGAGCTTCACCCGAGTTCGGCCCGGCTCGCCGTGAATCCCAATCCCAATCTCCATCTCGTCGTCGGGGAGATCAAACGTGGGCTTGCCTGCCGCTGGCACCGTGCAAGACGTCAGCGCCATACCCATGCTGCGGCTGCTCTCATTCACTTTGCGGCACAGCGCGGCCACGCGATCGAGCGGGGCACCAGCCGCGGCGGCCGCTCCAGTGATCTTCTCGGCCAGCACCGTCGCGCCCACGCCGCGGCGCCCAGACGTGTACAAGCTATCCTTCACCGCCACGTCGTCGTTGATCGTCACGCTGGCCACCGTGATGCCTTCAGCTTGAGCCAGCTCCGCCGCCATCTCGAAATTCAGTACGTCACCCGTGTAATTCTTGACGATGTGGAGCACTCCCGCTCCACCATTCACTGCTCGGGTGGCGGCCAGCATCTGGTCGGGAACGGGGGACGTAAAGACCGCGCCCGGACACGCCGCGTCGAGCATGCCGGGGCCCACATAGCCGCCATGCATCGGTTCGTGGCCGCTCCCTCCGCCTGAAACGATGCCGACCTTGCCGGCGACCGGCGCGTCAGCACGCACCACGATCTGGTTCTCGAAGTCTACGCGCAAGAGATCCGGATGCGCGGCAGCCATTCCCGCCAACGCGTCGGTGACCACATCCTCAGGACTGTTGATGAGCTTCTTCATCGCTTGCTCCTCCTCGTGGGATCACTCGGGCAGCACTGTCCGCCGTATCGTAGCGCCTGATTCACACCTGATCACTACACATGACTCTCACGCGTGCTCTTGGTCGAGATTCACTCACGCGCGCTCCGCTGCTCGCACCCGACTGCCCGCCGGTTCGGCCACCGCGGTGACCTCGGCAACCTGCCTGGTCCCGGCAAGGAAATCATAGGTCAGTCCACCGGCGATCGCGCCGAGGATGGGTCCAACGACGTAGACCCAATACTGGAGCCAGGCATTGGGACCGCCGAACAGGGTCCTGACAAGCACGGGACCAAAGCTGCGCGCCGGATTGAGTGATGCGTTGGTGACCGGACCAAGCGTCATGATGATCCCGACAACCACCAGGCCGATCACCAGCCCAGCCCAGCCAGACGGCGCGCGCGAATCCACCGCTACGCCAAAGATGGTGAACACCAGAATGAACGTGCCAATCGCTTCCGCCAGCACAGCCTGCCACCACGCGGTGTTGGCGCCAAAGGCGGTGACGCCGTTGATGCCGCTCGTCACCACACTCGTGCCGAACCAGAGCACGATTGCCAGCGCGCCAATCACACCCCCGACGAACTGCGCCAGGATGTACCAGACGGCCGTGTTCAGGTCAACACGTCTCGTCACAAGCAGAGCGATCGTCACAGCCGGATTGATGTGGCATCCCGAGATCTTGCCAACGCTGTAGACCATCGCGACGATGATGAAGCCGAAGGCGAAGGAAATCACTCCGAGATCGGCTTCAGTGAACGGGGCGAGCTTCCCGCCATTGTTGATCACAAAGGTTGCGGTCACTGAGCCTGCGCCAATGAGCGTCAGCAGTGCCGTGCCGAGGCACTCCGCGCCGAGTTTCTGCGCCAGGGTCGGTTCTCTCATGCCAGTCCTCCTGCCTCATGGCAGTGTGCGCATCAATGGACGATGACCAGCGTGCGCCAATGCACGCGCCGAGACGAACCTTCACGGGTGACGGATGTGCGTGCTTCGCTGGGCCGTACTCGGAAGCATCGCCACGGTGCAGGCGCGTGATCCGGGACCCAAGCGCAAGGTCGTGCCCCCCAACCTCCTTTCGATCTGGTCGCTCGCCAGTTATGGCCGGCTGTGAGCAGGGCAATCTACTCAGCTCTTCCACTGGCAGAGCCAGGGTGCCACCCTATACTCACGCCCTGTGCCACAATCCACCTCCCCAGACCGGGCGCACGCCAGTTGGTGGAGTGGCCGTGGACACGCGACAGCGAACTCAGGCGGCAAGCGCCCTCGGGGAATCAACCGCCGCTGCTGATCGTATCTACTTCGTGATGCAGCGCGCACGGCGACACACCGCGTTGTTGCAGCTGTGCGACGCAGGATGTTTCAAATCCGACCCACATGTTGCAGCATTGAAACACAGCGACAGCTCAGGCATTACTCAGGCATTAGCCGCGTCGGGCTCCTACTGTAAGCCCATAGCGCGCCCGCTTGCGCCAGAGTGTCGTGCGGCTGATACCCAGCAAACGCGCGGACTCCGCGAGGTTCCCGCCAGTGCTGCGCAGCGCTCGCTCGATGAGCGCGATCTCCGCGCTTACGCTCTGCTCTTGGAGCGGGCCGCGTCCACGCGCAACGTCGGCTATGACGCTTGCGGCAGCGAGCGGTGTCGTCGCTGAGGAGGCGGGTGCTCGATCATCCCACCTCAGTGCCGCACCCATCTCTTCCCGTTCCCTGAATACAGACTGGACCTCGACTGGCAGCTCGCGCAGGGTGACGACCGAAGACTCAGCTACATAAACCGCCCGCTCCACGCAATTCTCCAGCTCTCGGACGTTGCCCGGCCAGGAGTACGCTTCCAGTGCGCCGATGGCCTGCCCATCGATGCTCAGTGGCTTGCCCAGCCGCGCGCTCAACTGTTCGAGCACGTGGCGCAGCAGCAGCGGAATGTCTCCTGGCCGATCACGCAGCGCTGGGATCTCAATGGTGAACACGTTCAACCGGAAAAACAGATCGGAGCGAAAATTGCCCAGCCGCGCCTCCGCGGCCAGATCGCGGTGCGTGGCCGCGATGATCCGCACGTCCACTGGCGTCACATTCTGCCCGCCCACCCGAACGATCGTGCGCGATTCGATGGCACGCAACAGGCTGGTTTGTAGATCGCGCGGCATGTCGCCAATCTCGTCGAGGAAGAGCGTTCCACCATGGGCAAGCTCGAACTTGCCCCGCCGTCCCTGCCGGTCCGCTCCGGTAAACGCGCCGCCTTCGTACCCAAACAGCTCGCTGGCGATCAGCTCGCGTGGAATCGCGGCGCAGTTGATGGCAACAAAGGGTCCGTCGGCGCGCGCGCTCCCATTGTGAATGCTCTGGGCGAACACTTCCTTGCCCGTGCCGGTCTCGCCGTGCAAGAGGACCGTTGAGTCGCTCCCCGCGGCGATGCGCGCCAGCCGCATCGATTCGAGCACAGCCGAGCTTTGGCCGATGATGTTGGCAAACGTCATACGCGCCTGCGCACCTGTCATGCGGTGAACCAATCGCTGGACGCGCTCGATGGTGCGCAGCGTGAGCACATATCCCTGCGGTAGGGGCGGCCGAGGCGTCACCGTGAGCCCCCCACCAGGAGATGTGAGCCTCCCGCCGAATGAGGGTCTCGGCCCGGGTTCCGTCGCCGCGGCTGAGCTGGTGGCAGGTAGCATTGCTCTCAGACTGCACAGACAGTGCACGCGTCCGTCTTGAATCCGGAAGGTCACCTCTTCATCGTGCAGCTCGCGGCCCGCCCGAAGGGCGGCGGCGAGCGGCTCTGGCACGTCGAGCACGTCGCGCAGCCGCCTGCCCGTCGTTCGCTCAGGCACAAGGCCCAGCAGCTTTCCAGCGCGCGCGTTCATCTGCGACACCGTTCCATCGGCCTGAATCAGCATGATCCCTTCGGACAGCGTCTGCACGATCGCGTTCAGCTCTGACAACAGCTCATTGGCACTGCTCAGCCAGAGGTTCGTGCGCAGCTCCGTGGTCAGCGCTGATGCGGCCGCGCTCACCACGCCCAAGGTGTGCGGGTGGCATCGCTCGACGCGCCCAATCACCGCCAGCGCCCCCACCAGCGCTCCAGCCGAGTCGTGCACTGGGGCCGCGGACGTCGAGTACGATTGGAGCAGCGCGCAGTAGTGGGCCGCGCCGTTCACCTGAATGGGAATCGCCTCCAGGAGTGCCAGCGCCAGGCCGCTCGTCCCCGCGCATTCCTCGCTCCAGCAGCTCCCGCCGACGAATCCACGCCCCACCAGCTCACGCAATGTCGTCTCATCGCCCACCGCATCCAGGACCCGGCCGTCGGCATCCACAAACGCGACGACACACGCCGAGCCCTCGATGAACTCGTACAGGTCTTCCAGCGACGGGCGAATCAGCGAACGCTGGCGTGCCGCCCAGGTCGCGTCGAACGGCGGCAGCGTCGCGTCTGGCGGGAGCGGACGCCTGAGGAGCGGATCGAGCCCGCGAAGCCGGCAGCGCTGCCACGAAAGCGCAAGCGCTGGCGATGAGGGCAGCACTGGTGGGTTACCTGGCGGCATCACAGCCGCGGACGTGCTGTCTCCGATGGCGTGCGGACGCACTGAGCTGTCATTGGGGTCCATAGCCCATCCGCTCCAGGTGTAACGACTACACTGAAGGGTCGTGAGTGCACGAGACCATTAGCTAGGCCCATTGTATCCGCTGTTCGTGAATGGCGTCGCGGGCGCAGTTTGCGTCACTCCGTAATACCGGATTCCGGTGATCCCTTCCCCCGCGCCGTATGGGCGCATGGATATGCGCCCGCCTGGCGCACCGGCACCTGTTCATCCAGACTCGACAACATCATGCCTACAGCGCACAGCACACAATACACACTCGCAGAGTGATGGCGCAGCCGCGTTAGACCGCGACCATCTCCTCGGCATGGCGCTCCTCGAGTGGACCATGAGGCGGGCGATACGAGCCTCCGCGTGACCGGACGAAATACGCGATGCTGCGACTCGGTTTGGGCCCTTGAAGTGGGTTGGCTGGAACGGCGTGTCGAACCAATGAGACTGGCAATCGCGGCGAGCGGCTCTCGCCATACCGGCGCACGTACGCGGAGCGCATGGGGTACGGTGCGGCAGCGTGATGAGGTGTCACATCTTCTGAATGATGGACGCCATCTCGGACTCGTTGAACGCACGAAGTGTCTCTGTCCGAATGTTGCCCAACCCTCCGACGGTGAGCAAAGCGGCCATCGCCGTCTGGTCGTCGGGGGCTTCAATAGTCACTACGAGGTCGTACCGTCCCTGAGTCCAAAAGATGTTGAGGAGCTTGCCGCCGCGACGCTCCACATCCCCGCTGAATGCACCAGCGCGCTGAACCGTGTCCTTCGCGTTCTTCACCCCTTGGTCGGTCCACTTGACGAGCGAAACATAAGTGGGCATCGCCATGCACCTGCCTTTGCACAGTTTACGCCACGCGTGCGACCCGGACCCCATGCAACGCGCATTTATGTCGCATGCCGTCGAGGAAGTCAAGGGAGCCTTGACGCGAGCATCCATTGCCGTTATTACTCGTTCCTACGGTGTGGGAGGCTAGCGCGCGCCGACCAAGGTCGTGCGGCCGTCGAGCGAGGTCAGCAGATAGGGCTCGACCACACCACGGCCGTTGAGAGCGGTGCCATAGGTGCAGACGAGCTCGAAGTCCGCGAAGCGGTAGAGGCTGCTGGTGTTGTCGAAGACGGCGCTGGCCGCCGTGGTCGAGTTAACGGCCGGGCCGTTCAGCTCCCTGCCCAGCAGTTGGGTCTTCGGGCATTAGAGGCTGAGGGTGAAGATCGTGGTCATGTGTGTAGTCCCGTACGAGCCTGGAGACCGAGGCTCCACAGCAACCCGCCGAGAATAAGCAGGGAGAGGAGGGCGCAGGCCAACGCGAGGTGCACCAGGCCAGGCTGTGCATAGATACTGAGATGCAGCCGGATGGGTAGGGCATCGGGCGCAGCCACGACGGGTAAGGCATAAAGTCCCCACACCGGCGCCTCGATGGCCCAAATTACCAGCCAGGGTAACCAGGCAGCCCACCTCGCCGCGCGCGCGATCCACTCCACTTCCCAGCAACACGCAGCGATGATTACGGGAAAGCCGTAGACGACCACGCGCTCGACATCCGTGGACACGATGATCTGGGCCGTGGCGCCGAGGAGAAAGCCGCTGCAGGCCAGCGAACGCCAGAAGTTCGGGTGATGGCGGAGTTGCAGCAGAGCGAGCGGAAACAAGCCCATCCAGGTTCCCGTTGTGGCCGCCAGGAGGCGTTGCGGAACGGTGCCGGTGAGGGGATCATGCCAGACCTGGAAGGCGACCTGC
>CAYQFU010000070.1:0-1242 GCA_964416775.1 uncultured Ktedonobacterales bacterium | reverse complement strand
GCGTTGCGGAACGGTGCCGGTGAGGGGATCATGCCAGACCTGGAAGGCGACCTGCGGTGCGTTATACGGATGGGTCGTTGGCAGGAAGAGACGCAATCCTTCAAGCAGGCCAAAACACCCGATGAGGGCCAGGACGGCCCAGGGCAACATCTCACGGTCGCGTCGTTCCCAGAACCAAACGACCGCAAAGCCAGCCGCCAGCACCTCGGTTTCTTTGGCGAGCGTGCCCAGCAGCACGGCCAGCAGCAATAGCCCGGGACGGCGGTGCACTGTTGCGGCCATCGCCAGTGCCAGAAACAGGAAGGCCAGTGGCTCGATGCGATAGGGGTCATTGAGGGTATACCCGACCGCCGGACCAAGCAACACAAAGGTGATACCGCCCGCAACAGCGGCTCGACGGGAGAGCCCGACGCCGCGCAGGAACCATTGTAGCGCGAGGGTAGCGCCCGTGAGCCCGACAAGCTCCGCGACGCGGAAGCCAACGGCCAGTGGCGCCGGCAACAGAAAGGCCAGCAGCGGGGTCAGGAGTCGCCAGGCGAAGGGAGCCTGATGCGCCAGCGGATCCGGCGAGCCGAACGGTTGACGCGCGAGCGCCAGATAGCGCATCTCGTCATACGAGTTGCTGGCAGTGGGGGAGAGCTGGCCATTCCAGCCGACGAGGGCCGCGAGGGCAAGCAAGAGGCCAACCGGGATAAGATACGGCCAGATCGCTCGCCATGACTTCATGCTCACCCTCCTGCGTGTCCGGTGTCCTCACCGGATACAACGCGATAGCGCGTGCGCAGCAACATGCAGATGATGCGGAGGGTTGTTCAGATCTGGAACAGGGATGAGGCCAGCGCACCAGCGAGCATCTGGAACACCGGGCCGGTGGGCACAGTCACGGGGGTGGCGAGCGCTACGGTGACGCTACCGCCTGGGGTATAGTTGAACGCATCGGGGGACACCACCAGCGGCCCCTCCGTCTGCGTCGGCCGTCCAGGCGATCCGCTCATCAGAAAGAATGCGCCTGTGTGGTCGTCGTAGACGGCCGCCGCGCACACTGCCGCCACCATGACGTCGAGCACCACGGTCACACCTACCCGTCGCCGACCCATCACTTCGACTCCTTACGTGTCCCCAAACAGCGCCTCCCTGCGTAAAGGACGAGACACGATGATGGAAGGTTCCGGTGCGAGAGTGGACTATGCCACGTCGGCATGACCGTGGCGCCTCACTCCCAGAACCGGTGCCCGCACCGCG
>CAYQFU010000069.1:16556-22717 GCA_964416775.1 uncultured Ktedonobacterales bacterium | reverse complement strand
CAGGTATCAGACCGAATGCACCCTTCCAGCGTCATTCGTGATACCGTTGGGTTCACCAGGGCGGCGTAGTGAAAGCATGGGCGGAAGGGCTGTATTGACCCCACTCTGACGGGCGGAGGAACGCCCTCCTCAGGGAAGCTGCTGTGGGGGCCGTGTTTGACATCCTGCGCCGTTGCCGCCTATAGTGCGCGGGAGACGCACAGGTGGTCCATACAAGAGTCTGCGCGTCACTCGGTGGAAGGCGGTCATCGCGATGATCATCGAGGGGACGATCGTCACCAAGGAGACGGGGCTCCGCGCCTTCTTCGAGGGGGTGGAACAGCCCTACGTGCGCTGCACGATCGCGCGGCTCGATGACCCTGAGCGCCACGCCGAGGCACGAGTGGTTGGGCTTGAGGACCTCCCGGTCGGGGTTGGCGATCACGTGCGGTTGGAAGTCACGCGCGTGGTGACTGACCGCCGCGCGGGAGTCGTGCGCTTCGATTGCCGCTTGTTGGAGCCGTGACGCCCATGCAGCACCAGAATGCAGCCCCGCTTGTCGCACTCCTGACCGACTTTGGCACCTCCGATGGCTACGTCGGCATCATGAAAGCCGTCGTGCTGAGGATCGCTCCGGGCATCCCGCTGGTCGATCTCACGCACGAGGTGCCGCCTCAGGACGTGCGTCACGGAGCCTGGCTCCTCCACACGATGTGGCGCTTTCTGCCCGAGGGGAGTATCTGCCTCGCCGTCGTCGATCCTGGTGTGGGAACGGCCCGGCGACCCATCGCCTTTGAGGCCGAGAGGAAACGCTTCGTTGGGCCTGACAACGGGCTCTTCAGTTACATCCTCGCGGAGGCCGCGGTGACCCAGGCGGTGGTGCTCGATGACCGGCGCTATCATCTGCCATCGCTCAGCGCGACCTTCCACGGGCGCGACATCTTCGCGCCCGTCGCGGGCCACCTGGCCTCGGGTGTGCCTCTGCCATCGCTCGGGTCCGCCGCGGACGTCGGCACCCTCGCTCGCTTACCTCTGTCGCGGCCGGTCCCGCAGGCCGAGGGGCTGCTCGGCCATGTGATTCACGTAGATCGATTCGGCAATCTCATCACGGATTTTGGGCCAGATCTGGCCCTGGATGTGCTAAACAATCCACACGTGCGCTTGCGTGTTGGTTGGTCGGAGGTCACCGCGCGCGCAACGACGTTCGCCTCTGGACCTACCGATGTGCCGTTTATCCTTCTCGATAGCTCGGGCTACGTCGCGATTGCCGTCCGTGACGCTTCGGCAGCGGCTCGGCTGGGCGCTGGAGTCGGCACCGATGTGCTGGCCATAGGCTTTCGCTCGGGACCCGATGTCCAGTCGGGCGAACAATAGCTACTCGAGCCAGCGCCTGCCTTGAAGATCGGCATACATGTTGCGACGATTCCACGCCGCCGGAATTTGAGCGGCACGCGACACATCATCGCAGCGTGCGTCACGAAGGAGATCAAACGGGATGCCAATCGAGCCAGACGGCCTTAGGCCACTCATTGACGAAGCGGACGCAGCCCCGGCGAGCCTTCCTTCGCGGCGGACACCCACTACCCCGCGCCTCGGCGCCCTCGATCCAGAAATCAGGAGGTCGCTCCCTCCTATGACGCTAGCCAGCCTGCGCTTGCCTGTCGCCATCGTCGAGGAGCGCACGACCGCTTTAGCCTCACAGGCGCGCGTCCTGGGAAGCCACCACTCGCTGCGCGTTTGGCGCGCAGCGCATCGTGAGGCGCTGGCGCAGCTTGCGCGCGAGGCGAGCAGCGTGCCCACGGGCGTGCAGTGCGAGGCGCTCTTCTGGGAGCTCAATGGCGACCTCTACCACGTATCCGCCACCTTTGCCTCGCCGCGCCCGACGATTCACTGAAACGTGCCGATCGCCCGCCGTTCACCACGTTGAACGCCCCTCACACCAGGCTTGATCGGCCCTCACGCGGGCTTTGTGGAGCTGGTGTTTTCCGCTTCCCCCGTGGGACCGAACGTGGCCAGCAGCTCCGCTTTCGTGTAGAGCCACGGCCCGCCTGGCGGTGGGTTGCCCCTGGCCGCCTCGGCGAATGTGGGACTCAACCCCGCCACGAATTTGCCCATCGCGCCCCCGCTGTATCCGCGCGGTGCCGGACTGGTGCCGTCCAGCATAGCCTCGCCCCCCGGTCCAGGTGCCGCCTGGGAATAGTCGAGGTGCGCCGGCGTGGGATCGTCCGTTTGCTTCCGCCCGCGCTCAGCTTGTGACCTGGATGCAGCGCCGCGCGGTGGGTCACCGGCCAGCGCGCTGGCGGGCGGCAGTGGCTGACCGCCATCCACAGCCGCTGCGGTAATGTCGTCGAGCTGATCCTGCCGCTGCTGCGCTTCCGCTGGCATAGCGACATCGCCCCAGGCTTCGACGCGGGATGGATCAGACAGATGGTCGTTCATACGGAGCCCCCTGGCCGCGCTTGCTGCGCTCTTCCTACTTTCCGCTCCCGTGGCGCTTCGAGACCGGAGACGGGCCGCGACCTCGATGCGTACGGGCGCGGCGCGGCGAAGCCGCCGTCGCTCGACACGTTGACCCACTGCCGCGCGTCCACACCTGGACTGATGCAAGACGCGCGCCACTCTTGAATGCGCCTCCCACATCCGGTCACTGTCCGTGCATCACATGGCCGTGCCGCATACGCTCGCTCGTTCGTTGTCACCAATACCGAGGAAATACCACGGAAAATCCGCGCTCCAGATCACGCCTTGTTTGCTAAGAGGGCTGGTACGGTGTACAGTGAGGTTGGAACACTGAGTACATCTTCTCTGGTGACAGAGTCTGAGCAATGGAGTGCACAGCCGAACGGCATCAAATATGGCAACTTCCGTATCCGAAATTACACCCGATCTTAGCCGACCCGAGCTCTACATCAATCGTGAGGTGAGCGCGGTGACGTTTATTCACCGCGTGCTCGATGAGGCGAATCCCAACCGGCATCCACTGCTGGAGTGCGTCAAGTTTCTGGGCATCGTCAGCTCGCTGCTTGACGAGTTCTCCATGGTGCGGCTGGCCGGGCTCAAAGATCAGCAGATCGCGCAAGTGGCCGAGACCGGCCCAGATGGCATGCTTCCCGGAGAGCAGATCGCCGCCCTGCGGCCAGCGCTCCTCGCGGTGATGGATGGGCAGTTGCGCAGGTTGCGCGACGATCTGCTCCCGCTCCTGGCGGAGCAGGGGATCCAGGTGCTGGACTACGCGCAGCTCACCCGTGCGCAGCAGGCGGCCGCGGCAGCATACTTCCGCGACGAGGTCTTCCCCGTGCTCACCCCTCTGGGTGTGGACCCCGGACATCCGTTCCCGCTTATTTCCAATCGCAGCTTGAATCTGGCTGTCGTCCTGCGCGACGTTCAGGCCGGCGATCTCTTTGCACGGGTCAAGGTGCCCTCCACGCTCCGGCGCCTCGTGCCAGTCCCGCTCACAGGCAAGGACCGCGGCCGCGCGCCGGGCAAGCCAGGGACGGCGCAGCGCCATGCATTCGTCTGGTTGGAGCAGCTCATCGCCGCGCATCTCGATCAGCTTTTTCCCGGTCTGGAAATTGTCGCGTCATACCCATTCCGTGTGCTGCGCGACGCGGACTTTGAGATTCAGCGCGACGAAGCGGGTGACCTGCTGGAGACTGTCGAGCACGGCCTGCGCCAGCGCCGCTTCGGCTCGGTGGTGGCGCTCGCCGTTCAGGCCGATATGCCCGCTACCGTCCGTGCACTGCTGCGCGATTATCTCGAGATCGAGGATGGCGACGTCTATGAGCAAGACGGGCCGCTGGACCTGACCGGTCTCACCGAGTTGATGGAGATCGAGCGTCCGGACTTGAAAGACCAACCCCTCGTGGTGCGCATACCGCCGGAATTGCGCGCGGCGCGCGACCCTTTCGCGGCCATTCAGCGAGGCGATCTGCTGCTCCATCATCCGTACGATTCGTTCAGCTCCGTTGCCGAGTTCATTCAGGCCGCCGCTCGTGATCCGCAAGTGTTGGCCATCAAGCAAACGCTCTACCGCGTAGGCACCAACTCGGCCATCGTCCAGGCGTTGCTGGAAGCGAACGAGCGCGGTAAACAGGTCGCCGTGCTCGTGGAGCTGAAAGCCCGGTTCGACGAAGAGCACAACATCGAGTGGGCTCGGACGTTGGAGGGCGCGGGCGTCCATGTGGTGTATGGCCAGATCGACCTCAAGACGCACGCTAAGATCGCGCTTGTGGTGCGTCGCGAGCGCGACGGCTTGCGACGCTACGTCCATCTCGGCACGGGTAACTACAACGCCAGCACCGCGCGCGTCTACGAGGATTACGCGCTGCTGACGTGCCGCCCAGAGCTGGGCGCCGACGCGAGCAATCTCTTCAACGCGCTGACCGGTTACGCGCGCGGCACGCGCTACAACCAGCTGCTCGTGGCTCCAGATACCCTCCGCTCAGGCATCCTGGAGCGTATCGAGCGCGAGATCAAGCAGCATCTCTCCGGCGGCAAGGGACGCCTCTTCTTCAAGGTCAACTCCCTGGTCGATCCGCAGATCATCCGGGCGCTGTACCGGGCCTCTCAGGCGGGCGTGCAGATCGATCTGATCGTTCGCGGCATCTGCTGTCTGCGACCCGGAATCCATGGCGTCAGTAGCAACATCCGCGTGCGCAGCATCGTGGGGCGTTTTCTGGAGCACAGCCGCGTGTTCTATTTCGCCAACGGTGGTCTGGATGAGGACGAGATCTTCCTCGGCAGTGCCGACCTCATGCCGCGCAATCTGGACCATCGTGTCGAAGTCCTGTTCCCGGTCAGTGATCCAGGGCACCGCGCCTACCTGCGTGATCTCGCCCTTCCCTTGTATTTGCGCGACACCGTCAACGCCAGCAACCTCAAGCCGGACGGCTCGTATGAGCGTGTGAGGCCCGCCTCAGGAGACGCGCCCTTCGACGCGCAGGCGTGGTTTGCTCGCGGAGGCGCGCAGCGTGGAGACGAAAGCGTGCCCGTGCTGCTCCGCTCAGACCTGCGGCCACCGTCCTAAGCGCGTTCCGGTGCGTGGCCCCTGTCGCTGGGGCACTTCAGCGCTCAGTCGCCAAAGAAGGGTGCGATCCACTCCGCCGCATCCAGAATTTGGCGCTCGCTGACCACGTGCGTGTGGTCGTATAGCATCAATCCCAGCCTGTCTGGATGAGCAGCATAGTGGGGGCGTGCCACCTCGTAGAGGCGCAGCGTGTTCGCCACCGGCACCATATCGTCGGGCCTCCCGTGCTGCAACAGCAGCGGGCGCGGCGCCAGCCGGTCCAGGTGCGCCGCCGCATCGTGCGCCAGCGCCCACTCCCGCGCCTGCGCGCTGGCAAGCCGTGACCCGGCGATGCTGATCTCCAGGAGATCGGGCGCCGCCGAGCCTGATGCCGAGATGACGCCAGCCACACGGTCATCATGCGTGCCCACGAGCAGCGCTGCCATGGCGCCCATAGAGAAGCCCGCCACCACGGTGTGCTCTGGGCGCACGTCTGGAAATGCGCTGAGGTCGTCGAATAGTGCATGCAGATCGTCTACCGTATGCCGCAGGACCTCCAGAAAATAGTCGGCGCTCAGCTCCGTCAGCCAGTTGGGACCAGTCGCCGGGAAACGGTCGCCGTGACCCCAGGCATCCGGCAGCACCGACACAAAGCCGCGCTGTGCCAGAAACTCCGCCAGCGGCAGGAGCAACGTCTTGTCAGCGCCGTATCCGTGCTGGATCACGATCGCCGGGCGACGTCCAGGAGCATCGGGCCGCACCACGAGCGATGGAATCTGTCGCGCGCCAAATATCAGGCGGTCGGTGGCCCGAACCGCATACACGGGTGACGTCGCCACGCGCATATCCTTTCCGCGAGTTACGCGAGAGCGCCTTGGCCCGAACCCAGATCTCCTAGCATCCGGACGGCGAGATCTCGGGGCCTTTGATTATCCGCACATGTACACATGGTGTGCCAGACTACCGGCTGTCGCCGGCGCCCGCACCTATGCGCTACGAAACAGGTAGCTGTGGACGGGCATCCTGTGCCGGAGAGTCGTCCGCACTGCCAGTTCTTGCTGCCCCAGCCACGGCTGCGTCGGCACTCCCGTGAGCGTTGCGGGTGGCGGGGCCGGCGGCTGCCGGCTGCTCTTCGCCGCGCGTCTGCCGCCGTACGTAGAAGAGGCACAGCTAGCCG
>CAYQFU010000069.1:1429-16456 GCA_964416775.1 uncultured Ktedonobacterales bacterium | reverse complement strand
CGGCTGCTCTTCGCCGCGCGTCTGCCGCCGTACGTAGAAGAGGCACAGCTAGCCGGCCGTACGTAGAAGAGGCACAGCTAGCCGTATGTAGAGATACGAAGCGACGAATCGCGCGGTTACAAATTCCCGCGGCAGCGAACGCAGCCCGAATGCATTGGCAAAGGGCCGCGGCCGACGGATAGCGTGCGTTCAGCCTGGAAAAGCAGCGCGCCGGGAGCATGGCCAGCACATCGGCGATCTCGCCTGTTACGACGCATGCTACCGCACGTGTCCAGTCAGGCGCGGTAGCATGCGCCATGAGACCCTCTTTACACTCCTACGTGCACACGAGTATCCTGCGGTGAGTGGCATGAGCCCGCAGAGGCGAATGGCGCGCTTTCCGATTATTGGGTTTGGGAGATGGGAGCGGCAGATGGGCGACGGGCAAGACGTCGTGCGAATCGAGGCGTCGAGCACGCCAGTGGACGCTGACCGCGACACAGTGGCCGCGCGTTCCGCGGTGACTCCTGCTGTTCCGGCCGGCGTGACGTGGCCGGCTCCCCTTGGGCTCTCACTCGTCGGGTGGATCGTCGTCGTGAGCCTCGCAGTGGGAGTCGCTTTGCGGGTCTGGCCCCTGAGCGGCGTATCTCTCGACTATGACGAAGGCGTGTACTGGCAGTCGTTGCGCGCGATGAGCCAGGGGCACGCGCTCTTCTCGTCCGTGTTTTCGTCCCAGCCCCCCCTCTTCCTGTGGACCGTGTATCCATTCTACCTGCTCTTTGGCCAGTCCCTGGTCGCGGCGCGTCTGGGCGTTGCGGTGTATTCGCTGATCGGATTGGGCGCTGCCTATGCCGCGGCGCGCATGCTTGGTGGGCGTGTCGCGGCCGCGGTTGTGCTGGTACTCCTTGCCCTGGACCCGCTCTTCGTGCAGGAATCTCGGACGTTGCAGGCCGAAGCGCCCGCTCTGGCGTTTGAGCTCGCGGCAGTGGCGCTGGCGATGCTGGCCGCGCGCCGCGCGGGCAGCGCGCGGCTCTGGCTTGCCGCTGCCTCTGGGCTGGTCCTGGCCCTGGGCACGGGCGTCAAGCTCTTCGACGTCGTCGGCGTGGTGCCTGTGGCGCTCTACCTGCTGTCGCCCGTCGGGCCGGCGCTCCTGGACGCCCAGGGAAGGCCGTCCTGGCCGGGGGCCGACCCCGTGCTGCGTGCGCTGAGAGTGGCAGCGCCGAGCCTGCTGGCGTGTGCCGCCGGCATCCTGCTCGGCGCCGCCGCCGTCGCGTTGCCCTTTGTGGGCCAATGGCCCGCGCTGTACGACCAGGTGGTGCGCTTCCACCTCGCGGCGGCGCACGCCAGCAATCAGGGATTGCGCGCCAACGTGCGCACCGTTGCTGGCGTCTGGCGTGAGCTGCCGCTGGAGGCGTTTGCTCTAGCTGCGTTCGTGCTCGGACTGGCTCGGCGCCGGTGGGTGGTCGTGCCGCCGGCGCTTTGGGCTGGCGCCTCGTTGCTGTTTCTGCTGACGCAGCATCCTTTGCTGCCGCACCACATGGCCCTGCTCGTGCCGCCGCTCGCGCTAACTGTGGCCGTCGCCGTGCCCGCCCTGTTCGACGCGGCGCCTCGCCAGGATCGAGTGCCGTCGTCGAGCGGACCACGTGATGCAAGCGCCATCCTCGCGTCCGTGTGGAGCGTCTGGGCGTTCGTGGCGCTGGTCGCGGCGTGGAGTGTGGGGACGGCATTCGTGCAGGCGCGTGCGGCCGCCGCCGCGCCCGTGTCCCAGTCCGCCGTGGCGTCCGCCCTGGCCCGCGTGACCGCGCCAGGGGACCTGGTCGTCGCGGATGACCAATACGTCGCCGGCCTGGCGAATCGCGACGTGCCTCCGAGCCTGGTAGACACGTCACAGGTGCGCATCGCGTCTGGATATTTGACGGCCGCCCAGCTCGAACAGGCGGTGCAACAAACTGATGTGCGCGCGGTGCTGTTCTACAGTGGCCGCTTCAATCTCGTGCCGGGCTTCCGTGCATGGGTGGCGCAGCATTACACGCTGGTCGGATCGTTTGGCAACGGCACAGCGCTCTACGTCAAGATTCCGCCGGGACCGCAGGTCGCGTGACGTCACGTTTCGCTGCTCAGATGCGACTCGACCGGCCAAGTGTGCTTGCGCATGACGAGTCGCTGCCCCGCTACCTAGCTCGGTGCCCATGATAACCGCCTGTCAGGACCGCACGCGCCGCGGTTGGCGCGGTGCGGCCCCTTCGAGCCCAGAAAGGGGGCTGTGCGCCGCCAAGAATCTGTGGTAGAATAGCCTGGTGTCGTAACGTGCGCGGCCCGGCTTTGTCCTGGCCGTTTTTGCTGCCAATTCCCATCCCAGCGTGGCCTTCACGTCGCGGGATGCTATCGAGGAGAACATCGTGGGCGCCGTACCCAAAAAGAAAGTTTCGCGGTCGCGGCAGGGAAATCGCCGCTCGCACCACAAGATCGCCCTTCCACAGCTCACCGTCTGTCCACAGTGCCGGCAGGTCCGCCAGTCGCATCACGTGTGCCTCAACTGCGGCACCTATCGTGGACGCCAGGTGCTGCCGGTCAAGGATAAGCGCCCCGCGGCCGAATAGCCAACGGCACTGGCCGCACGAGCTTCGCGCCCTCGCGGGGAGGAGAGCGTGACCCAACGTATCGCATTCGTGTTCCCAGGTCAGGGGAGCCAGGCGGTCGGGATGGGCGCGGATGTGTATGCCGCGTCGCCTGCCGCTCGCTCTGTGTTTGACACGGCGGACGCCGCTTTGGGCTTCGCGTTGTCGCGGTTGTGTTTCGATGGACCTGAAGACGCACTGCGTGAAACCATCAATACCCAGCCGGCGATCGTCGCCGTCAGCCTGGCGTTGTTCGCCGCGCTGCGTGAGGCGCTGGGCGCCGCTGCACCCTCGCTGACGAGCGCGCCGGCCTTTCCCGGGGGCCCGTTGCCGGCATATGCCGCTGGCCACAGCGTCGGCGAATATGCGGCGCTCGCGGCCGCCGGCGCGCTGGACTTGCCCGAGACATTCCGGCTGGTGCGCGAGCGGGGGCGGCTCATGCACCATGAGGGTACCGTGTGCTCCGGTGGCATGGCCGCTATTATTGGCATGGACGACCCAACCCTGGCGGCCGTCTGCGATGAGGCGACCGCCACTGCGCGTGCCGACGAGCAGCACGCGACTGGCGTACCGAGCGGGCATCCCGGACGTGGGCGCGTAATTGTGGCGAACTATAATTCGCCTGGCCAGACGGTGATCTCTGGTGAGCGACACGCGCTCGACGTGGCCATGGAGCTGGCGCGCCAGCGCGGCGCGCGCCGAGTGATGCCGCTCCCAGTGAGCGCCGCGTTTCACTCGCCCGTAATGGCGCCCGCTGCCCGTGGGCTCGCCGCAGCCGTTGAACAGGCCGGCCTGCGCGATCCTGTCATTCCCATCGTCTCGAACGTCACGGCGACGCCTTTGACCACCGCCTCCGCCCTTCGTGATGAGCTGGCGCACCAGATCGAGGCGCCGGTGCAGTGGACGCGCACGGTCGAATATCTGGTCGCTCAGGGTGTCGAGACCTTCGTCGAGATCGGACCGGGCCAGGTATTGTCAGGCCTGATCAAGCGCATCGCAAAGGGCGCCGTCACGCACTCCATCAGCGCCGCCGCCGACGTGGCGCCAGTGGCGGACCGCGTGCGTGAGTATCTGGATGCATAGCGTTGGGAGGGAGCCGTGGCCGAGCTGACTGGCAAGACTGCTCTCGTAACGGGCAGCTCGCGCGGTATAGGCCGTGCTATCGCCCTCGATCTCGCCCAGCGCGGCGCGCAGGTGGTGGTGAACTACCGGTCTGAAGCCGCTGGCGCCGCCGACGTCTGCGCTCGCATCGAGAGCATCGGGTCTCGTGCGCTGGCCGTGCAGGCTGATGTCGGCAGCGCGGATGAGGTCGAACGGCTCTTCGCCCGCGCCGCCGAAGCGTTCGGCACGGTGGATGTGCTGGTGAACAACGCCGGCATCGCACGCGATGCGCTGTTGCTGCGCATGAGTGAAGCGGATTGGGACGCCGTGCTGGAAACCAGCCTGAAGGCTGCGTTTCTCTGCACACGCGCGGCCTTGCGTGGTATGCTGCGCGCACGCTGGGGCCGGGTCGTCAATGTCTCTTCGATCATCGCGATGAATGCCAATCCAGGCCAGGCGAATTATGCGGCTGCGAAAGCTGGGTTGATCGCTCTGACCAGGACGCTGGCACGCGAGGTAGGGTCCCGCGGCATCACGGTCAATGCGGTGGCGCCGGGATACGTCGAGACGGATATGACGTCAGCCCTCACCGAGCACGCCCGCAAGCAGCTGGTGGACCGCATCGCTGTGGAGCGGCTTGGCACGCCCGAGGATGTCGCCCAGGCTGTTGGCTTTTTGTGCTCGCCGGCGGCCGCCTATGTGACGGGGCACGTGCTGGTTGTCGATGGCGGGCTCTCGCTGTGACACATTCGTGGGTACCAATCGTGCCGGAGGGTGGATGTGGAGTGGCCGCGCCCGGGCGCTTCGCGGTAGAACATGGATGGGGATATCTTGTCGAGGGCCAGGGGTGTACGGATCGTTCGACCTCTCGATTTGCTTGCCGCGGGAAGCGGCGCGGAGAGTGCTTGTGAACAACGACAGGTCCGCGCGGATGAATGAGACGTGGGCCTCAGACACCCACCCAAGAGCCACCGCGACGGCCCCAGCGACCAGCTGGCGTCCGTCAGGCGCTACAGTTGACGGGGCCGATGTGATGGGCCGTGTGCGCATCGCGCGCCAGGTTCTGCGCACCGTGGTGCGAGAGGCGGCGTTGGCGGTGCCCGGGGTGTCACGTCTTGCCGCCACCGCCAACACGTGGGCTCATCTGCTGGGCCGCCCTCGTCCCAAGGAGGGCGTGGGACTGACAGTTCGCGGTACAGTCATTAGTGTAGACCTGTACCTCGTTGTCGAGCCAGGTGTTAACATGGTGACCGTAGGAGAAGCCGTGCAGGAAAGTGCCGGCGCCGCCATCGAGCACATTCTCGGCATGGAGGTCAGCGAGATCAACGTGTACATCCGGGATGTCGCTTGAATGGTTACCGGAACCCGGCGTCAGGCACGCAGGATCGCCCTGCAGGTGCTCTACGAGTACGACACCGCGCACCACGATGTGGAGGCTGTGCTCCAGCGCCACATCGAAGATCGGCGGTTGGATCCTCGTGTCGTCGAGTTCGCCCGCGATCTGGTACACGGTGTGCTGGCGCACCTTCCCCAGATTGATGCGGAGATCCAGGCGGCAGCGCAAGAATGGCCGCTTTCACAGATGGCGCGCATCGACAAGAACATCCTGCGGGTTGCAATCTACGAGATTCTGTACAATAATGCTGTGCCAGCGAAGGCCGCTATCAACGAGGCTGTCGAGCTCGCCAAGACCTTTGGCAGCGACACATCAAGCCGATTCGTTAACGGCGTCCTCGGCACAATATTCAGTCGGGCTCAGGGAACGTCAGCATCCGGAGCCGGAAGTGAGGTCGGATAGTGTCATCCATGTCCAAAGAAGACATCCTGGCGAAGCTCAAACCGGTCATCGCCGAGCAGCTCGGCGTTGACGAAGCCGATGTGAAAGAGGACGCCTCGTTCACTGAGGATCTCAACGCGGATTCGCTCGACTTGGTGGAGCTCATCATGTCCTTGGAGGAGCAGTTCAAGCTGCAAATCTCTGATGAGGACGCCGAGAAAATCACCACCGTCGGCGAGGCGGTGGACTACATCTACGAGCACACCAGCTAGGCTCAGTAGAGGGTACTCGAGCCACGGTGGGCAGCGGGCGGCGACATCCGACCGTGCGCCTTCGTGGCGAAGGGTTGCTCCGCGGTGATGGCAGACTTGGGGTGCGGATGTCAAACCGGCATCCGCATCTCTGCATGTCATGATCCGGACGTGGACCGCGTGTTGAGCACTGCGGTAGTGCTGCTGCCTCCAGCTGGCCGGCTGGAGGCGCCGCTACGATCTCCGTGCCCGATAACGGCTGGGGTACATCGAGCGTCGGCGTCTTGTCCCGGGTACGTCCCTGGCCTCGATGTCGCCACTCGCACGAAAGGACCGACATCCGCGAATGTGACCATTGAGGATAGCCACCCGTGCTATACTATGTCTATGCCAAATGGCGTTGGTGCGCGGAGCGGTAAATCGCCGCTCCCGGGAGAAAGAGAGGCCCGCCGTGTGGGGATTTCACCCCTTCGAATTGGTCATAGTGGTGGTGATTGCGCTCCTGCTCTTCGGCCCGAAGAAGCTCCCTGAGATGGGATCGGCCGTAGGCAAAACCATCAAGGAGTTTCAGAAGTCCATGCGCGAAGTGACTCAGCCATCCGCTGAGCCCGCCAATGCACCGCTGCCTTCGGCCTCAGTGCGTCCAGCGGAGCCTCAGCAAATCGCCGCGCCGCCGGCTCCGAGCGCTTCCGGAACCACAGCGTCCGCGGCCGGACCTGTCACCGCGGACCACACGAAGGACTAGCGGACCCTGGCTGAATCACGCCTGCTCACTGTCGCGGGTGGCGGGGTCGCCGCCCGCGCGACACGCGGACGCACACCTGTGCGTGGCATCCGCGAGTGCGTAGGCATGCGTCGCATGGCGACCGGGGAGACGATGTATGGCTGCGAGCGATGTAGACCAGGACCGCCTCAGGCTGTTGAGTGAGGGCGGTGCGGCACTGCCCGCGAGCGGTGGTGAGCCTGAAGAAGAAAGTGCCTCGATGACGCTCGTCGAGCACCTGGAAGAGCTGCGCCATCGCCTGTTCTTCTGCCTGATTGCCATCGCGGTAGGCTCCATCCTCGCCTTCGTCTTCTGGGATCAGATTCTCGGCTTCCTGCTCACGCCGCTCCCCACCCTTGCCAATAAGATCCTGCAGCCGGGACCCGGGACCGCCAAGCTAGTCGTGCGCAGCCCCGGCGGCGGGTTCGGCGTGGCGCTGAAGCTATCCATCGCGGTTGGCATCGCCGCGGCCTCCCCCGTCGTCCTGTATCAATTGTGGGGCTTCATTTCACCTGGTCTGACCCGGCGCGAGCGCAGATACGCGGCGCCGTTCACCGTGCTTGGCGTGCTGCTCTTTGTCGTGGGGATTGCTGTCGGCTTCGTCGTCTTGCGCTTTCCTATCGAGTGGCTCGTGCACTTCGGCGACAATCGCTTTCTGTATTTCCTCGACGCCGACGCCTACTTCGGATTTGTCGCTTTCTTTCTGCTGGCGTTCGGGATCGTCTTCGAGCTGCCGCTCGTCCTCACGTTCCTCTCCCTCGTCGGCATTGTGAGCAGCCGCACGCTGCGTTCCAAGCGCACGTACGCCTGGTTCGGCCTCTGGCTGGTTTCCGCCTTCATTACTCCTGGTGCCGACCCCTACAGTCCAGTGATCATCGGGGTGGCCATGACGGCGCTCTACGAGCTGAGTATTGTGCTCATGCGCATCATTGGGAAGTAACATCGCATGGTCTGGCTCCATCCCGACTGGTTGGCGCATGCGCCCCAGGTGCTTGATACTGTGCTCTTCGATGTGGACGGCGTGCTGATCGATACCTCGCGATCTTACCGGCTGGCGGTGATTCATGCCGTCGACCGCCTCGTGCGCGACGTGAATGGCCTGCGCGACGCCCCCGCGCCCTTGCTCACACCCGACGACGTGGCGGCGTTTAAGCTCGCTGGCGGGTTCAACAACGACTGGCACGCCACGCAAATGCTCACGGCGCTGTGGACCGCGCGCTTGCGTGAGTGGCGTGGCCTGCCCGAATCCGAGGTGAGCCTCGCCGAGTGGGCTGCGCGGGCTGCCGCTGCCGCTCGCATGCGGCAGGGTGGCGTGGCATGGACGCATGCCACTTTCCCCGCGTCGGCGATTCCTCCCCTCGAAGTCGCCAGGTGGGCGGAGGACGAATTCTATTGGGGCGCGGCACTGGTGCGCGAACACTACGGACGCGTCGCCGCGTACGCACCGGACGCTGCCGGGTTTGTGCACAACGAAGCGCTGCTGCTGCCAGAGGACTTGCTCTCGGTGCTGGCAACCCACGGAATCAGTCGGTTGGGTCTCGTGACCGGTCGCGTAGGGCCAGAAGTCAACTGGGCGGTGCGGCGTCTCGTCGCTGGTAGCGGTTTGATGGCTCCTGAGGCCGGCTCCACGTCGAGACCGTACGCGTGGTTCGACGGGGCATACGGCAGGTCGCCATTCGGTGCCATCGTGACCGGCGATGACTTCGCCAAGCCGGACCCCGAGGCGCTGGCACACGCTGCCCGTTTGTCTGGCGCGCTGGGCGGCATCTACGTCGGCGACACCGCGGACGACCTGGATCTCGTGCTGCGCTACCGCGCGGAGCTGCTGCCGCACGATGCGAGTCTGCCGCCATTCCTGGCGGTTGTGATTGCCTCGGGCACCGATGCCAGTGAATACTCCGCCCGCGGAGCCGACGCCGTGATTGCTCACGTGCGCGATCTGGCTCCGCTGCTCGCGGCCATATCGACCGATGCCGGATCACAGACCCGTACGCGCCCGCATGAGCGAGCGCGCTGAGCAGATTCGCTTGCCTGTCCCATGCGGCAGTCGCGTCGCGACGACACCGCCCTCACCGCCCACCGTCACCAGGCGTTCAGCCAGCGTTTATCGTTCCGCGTCGATGGTTGTGCTGCCAAGCGCGCTGCGCACGCGTCGCGCGCCATCCACCAGGGTGCGCAGCATGTCGGGATCGATCGTCTGATTCCGATCGGAGATCGCGGCATCCGGGTTGGGTTGCATCTCGATCATCAATCCATCCGCGCCTGCCGCCACCGCGGCCAGTCCAAGGGGAACCACCAGCTCCCGGCGCCCAGTCGCATGGCATGGGTCGACTACCACCGGCAGGTGCGTCAGACGCGCCAGCAGCGGAACGCTGGCAAGGTCGAGCACGTTACGCGTGTGCGGATCGAACCCACGGATGCCCCGTTCGCAGAGCATGACGTGGGGATTGCCTTCGAGCATGATGTACTCCGCCGCCAGCAGCCATTCATCGATGGTGGCCGCAAATCCACGCTTCAGCAGAACCGGTCGTGCGGAGCGTCCGACGGCGCGCAGCAGCGGAAAGTTTTGCATGTTGCGGCTGCCAACCTGGAGGATATCGGCGCGGGCTGCCACGGCCTCTACAAGGTCGGGCTCCATCACTTCCGTGACGATCGGCAGCCCTACCGCGGCGCCCGCGCGCGCCAGCGCGTCGAGTCCTTCCAGGCCCAGTCCCTGAAAGCTATACGGAGACGTACGCGGCTTGAAGGCGCCTCCCCGGAGCACGTGCGCACCGGCGGCCCGTGCCGCGCGTGCCGCCTCCAACATCAGTTCCGCGCTTTCCACTGAACACGGCCCGGCGATGATGATCGGCTCAGGACCGCCGAAGCGTGCCTCTCCGACTTGAACCGTGGTCTTGGCTGGCTGCAGCGCGCGTGCGGCCAGTTGGTACGGCGTCGTGATGGCCGCCACCCGCTCGACGCCACGCATCGCCTCGATGCGTGCGACCGCCTGGGGCGTGATCGACGAGCCATCGAACACGAAGACGTCCCCGATCGGAGCATGGACGGGATGCAGGGGACCCTGCGCTCCCTCCGCCACAATCGCATGCGCGATTTCGGCTCGCTCCTCCGCCGAGGCGTCCGCGCGGATGATCACCACCATACCGAGCCTCGTCTTTCCAACCGGTCGGGATACGCGACTTGCTGAGGGTATGCCTCTGCTCGTCCTTCCGGCCGGCTCGCCGTGTCGTTCGGATCGTCCTTGAACGGCCAGGCGGCATGATCGTCGATCATGTCGCTGCCGCTGACAAGGTCGGCACGTGGCGAGGTGTTGCGTAACAGACTGCTGTGTTTGACCATGGCTCATTGGAGTATATAGGGCGCACGCGCGGAAGTGTCAAGGTTCGTCGCCAGCCACAGGCATGCGGCAGCGGCGGCATGCCGGGAATAGACAACCGCCTCAGCAGGCGCGTACAATGCGAGCACCGAGCGCAATGGGGCGTGCGTGGGGCAGAAGTTTCGAGTGGAGGGCAAGACGTGTGGACCGACGACATGGGGCGCTCAGCGCAGAGCGCGGCTTTCGGTGGCACGAGTGCCGATCAAGCTGCGGGCGCACATAAGCAACTGGTAGCGGTATATCCGGGTTCATTCGACCCCGTCACCCGTGGTCATCTGGACATCGCCACGCGTGCGGCAAAGCTCGTAGATCAGCTGTACATCGCGGTATATGCCACGCCAGGCAAGAACCTGCTCTTTACGACCGAGGAGCGGGTAGCGCTCTGGCGCGACGCGGTGGACGAGGCGGGGTTGACCAACGTGCGCGTAACCTCGTACGAAGGGCTGACCACGGAGTACGCGCGGAGCGTCGGTGCGCAAGCCATCGTGCGTGGGCTGCGGGCGGTCTCCGACTTCGAGGTGGAGTTTCAGCAGGCGCTCATGTACCGCCAGCTGGCTCCCGAAATCGAGACGCTGATGATCGTGACGTCGCTGCGTCATCTGTTTCTCAGCTCCAGCCTGCTCAAAGAGGTCGCGCGCTTGGGCGGCAATCTGGACGATTTGGTGACTGAGGGCGTGGCACACGCGTTGCGAAGGAAATTCGAGCATTGACGCCCGCGGCGCACTCGATTTCTCCGCCTGAGCCGCCTGTACGCGGGAGCGAGCGCTCGGTTTCGCGCCATCCCGGAGGTCACGATGGACTACCTGGACCTGGTCGATGAGCTTGATCGGCTGATTGACTCGAGCTCGCGCATGCCGCTGACGACGTTGGCGCTGGTCAAAGAGCAGGACGTAGTAGCGCTCCTCGCACGCTTGCGCGCGAGCGTACCGGCGGAGGCTGCGGAGCTGCATCGCGTACGTGAAGAGCGCGAGCGGATCCTCTCGCGTGCCACGGCGGACGCCGATGAGATGTTGCTGCGCGCCCAGGAGGAAGTCGAGCGCCTGGTGCACGATCCTCATCTCCAGCGCGACGCTCGGGAGCGCGCTGAGGAGGTGTTGCGTGCGGCCGAAGAGAAGGTGGAATCGATCCACGCCGGTGCGGACGCGTTTGTCGCCACGACGCTGGAGACGTTCTTCAGGCATCTCTCCGATCTCGAAACGATCATGGCCCGCGATCTGACCGCGATCCGCCAGGGAGAGCAGGTCCTGAGCACCCGAGTCGCGGCGGAGCTGGAGCGCGGCGAGCTGCCGCTCCAGCCGGAGGGCACGATTGTGCCCGAGATGGATGCGCGGCACGAGTATCGAGTTCCCGCGCAAGAAACGGCTCCGAACCCAGAGCCCGACACCGGGCCGAACTCCCCGATCCCCGATTCCCCGCTCGCTTGATAACTGGCCGGAGGCGGGGTATAGTGAAGAGTGAGCTGCCGCGCCCGGACGAGCGATTCGCTCACGTGTAGGCGAGCGGTGGCGGAAGGAATTACCGCCTGGAGGCGTACGGCACGGCGATCGCCGTCGTGGTGTGAGCCGATGCCGGCGTCGAGGCTACGCGGGCGCCAGGAGGAGTCCCCTATGATCTACAATGTTGCCCAGCTGCTCAAATCGCCCGTGGGCACGAGTCTTCGTGTCCCGCTCGATCCTGAAGACCAGCTCGAGCTCGACGAGGACCGTGTACGACTGAGCGGACCCGTCGAAGGCACCGTGCGACTGCATCGTACCAATCAGGGCATTCTGGTGGATGGAACGGCCACGACGCCCGTGGAGTTACAGTGTGACCGGTGCCTGGAGCCGTTTGCGATGACCGTGACGTTCCCCCTGCGGGAGCAGTTCTACCCGACGATTGACGTCAACACGGGGGTGCCGCTGCCACAGGAGTCTGACGAGCTCGTCTTTCCCATCGACCAGAATCACCTGCTCGACCTGCGTGAGGCCATTCGCCAGAACCTGCTCCTCACGCTGCCCATGCAAGCGGTCTGCCGCGAGGATTGCGCCGGATTGTGTCCCCAGTGCGGCCAAAACCTCAACGAGGGCCGGTGCGATTGCGTCCCGGACATCCCCGATTCGCGTTTCGACACGCTGCGCTCGCTGCTGGACGAGCTGGTGTGAGCCTGCCGATCGACAGATCCATTCCCAGACACAAGGCGTCCGCCCTCAGTTGGGGGCGGACGCCTTGTGTCTGCATGCGACGCATTGGCTGGGTAGGCCAATGCGCGTCCGAGGGTGCTCAGGGCGTTGTCGGCGCCCCGTGCAGCGACGCCGCGATGATCGCCGCGATCACGAAGACGAATGCGCAGGCGAGTACGAGAACCACGACCACGGGGAGCAGCACCGCTCCGATCGCCCGTCCCACGCTCAAACGCTGGCTGGCAGCCATCGCCATCACGCCGAGGACGATTTCGTATACGCCCAGCAGTGCGGCGACGATTCCCCCCAGCACTGGCACCAATCCCACGATGGCACTCAATCCACCGATGGGAACGTAGAACAGTGAGTAGGCGTATGCCTGCTCTTTGAACGAGCCCCGGCCGCCGAATATCTTCGCCGACACGAACAGGATCGCTTGTCCGATGAAGAAGCCAAGCGGCACCGAGATAATGCTGCCAAACGCCACCGCCGGATTCGGATGAAAGTAGACGTCGAAGATCGCGCGCTGCTGCGGCGTGAGTCCAGTAAGAAAGGGGTTCACATTGCTCGTGAACTCGAGCGCCCCGATATAGCCGGTGATGGCAGTTAGAATGCCCAGGCCGATCAAGCTCACCCAGATGTCAGACCAGTTGGCGGTCGGCAGCTCTGTGGCAAACGTCGAGATGCCCGGCTTCGTCGTGACCTTCAGCCACTTCTGGAACAGGTTGCCTACGCCGGCGGGAATCGGTGGCCCTCCCGCTGGCGGGCCGTAGCCGGGCGCGTATCCCGGCGGAGGATACCCGCCGCCAGCTGGCGGATAACCCGGCGGCGGTGGAGAGTAGCCGCCACCCGGAGGTGCATAACCCGGTGGCGGCGGAGGGGGATAGCCTCCGCTCTGCGGCGGATAGTCTGACTGGGGAGGCGGTGGATACTCAGGCCCGCCAGGTCCTTGACCAGAATCCATGCCCATTTGGGTAACCTCCTCATGAGCAACCAGCGAGGCGAAAGCAGAGGACACGTTCCACTGCTCGCGGGTATAGTACGCTGAGAAAGGTCCGGTGTCCACCTTGACGATGCGCGCGCGTCATGCGCAACGCGTGACGTGATCCCCAACCACGTGTTCCACTGCTGTTTTCCGTCTCTCCTCGCCACCCGCGCCTCACCCGCCCCTCCTCTTGCCCCTATAGATTACCCGCCTGATCCTCGTCGCGCGGCTGATACGTCCAACCTATCTTCTGCCTCTTGGCCCCCGCGCTGGTTCCATCCCCATCCCCGTCCCTATTTTCCTCTGCCCCCTCCGTGTCACTCCGTGTCACTCCGTTCCTTCGTCAACGCCCACCACCCCACTCGCCCCGTCGCCTCCATGCGGATGCCGCGCAACACCCGACGAGTAGACGTGTCACGGATGGGCGTGCGTGGCGGGATCGGTCCTTGTAGCCAGAGGATCTTGCGTCTCCATGCTCGTGGGGTAGCCGTGGCCAATCCAGTCCGGCACGCCGCCCTGCACGGCGATTACCATGCGGCCCGTGGCGGCCAGTATGCTCGCCGCGGTCGAGGCGCGATAGCCCGAGGCGCAGATGACGGCCACAGGCCGGTCGCGTGGCAGTTCGTCGACGCGCTCGGGGAGGTCCGCGACGTGTATGTGCCGGGCATCGGGGATGTGCCCGGTGCGCCACTCTTCGTCCCGGCGCACGTCCAGCACAGCGGGCGGGTCCGCCCCGTGCCAGCGCTCGAAGAGCGCGGGTACCTCGACGCGCTCGAAGCTGCGCACCGCATAGCCTGCCGCATTCCATGCTGCCATCCCCCCGTCGAGATGGCCCAGAACGTGTTCGTACCCGATGCGAACGAGCTGTACCACCGCCTCGTGCCGCCCCGCCTCGTCCTCCACCACCAGCATCAAGGGCTCGTCGAACGGCAGGATCCACCCCGCATACGTGCCGAACGACTCGTCGAGCTCGATATGGATCGCGCCGGGCACGTGCTCGTGGGCGAAGGCGTCGCGGTTGCGTCCATCCACCAAAGGCGTGCCCACCGCCATCCTATCGCGGACGGTCACCGCCGACAGGGGAGCTGACGCTGGAATGCTTCCTAGGATGCGCGGGCCAGCCTGGTTGATGGCCCGCATGCGAGCGTAATACCGGGGAAACGCCCCATACCCAGCAAGTTGCCGCTGCACGAAGTCGGCCTCGTCGTGCGCTTGAGCCCCGGGACTCGCGACCTGTTCCTGCGCGATCGTCGTGTGCCGGGACGACGATACCGCGTTCGCGACACAGAACGATCCCGCCCCGTGCGTTGGATAGACCAGCGTAGTGCCAGGAAGCGCATCGAGGAGCCGCCGCAGCGAGTGGTATTGCTGCCTGGTCAGGGTCAGCGTGAGCGCGGGATCGAGTAAATCCGTGCGCCCGGCTCCCCCTACGAGCATGCTGCCGCCGCTGAAGACGGCATGAGGCGTGCCGGAGCTCTGCTCGTACAGGATGTAGCTCACGTGCTCTGGCGTATGCCCTGGGGTCGCCATCACGACGAATCGCAGGCCACCGACGTCAATCCTGTCGCCGTCGTGGACCGGCATGTGGCTGTAGGCCGGCTGGGCGTCGGCGCTGGTGACGATGGTGGCCCCGGTGCGCGCGGCCAGCTCGCGCGCGCCGGTCACGTAGTCATTGTGAAGGTGCGTCTCCAGCACATGGGTGATGCGCGCGCCCATGTGTCCAGCCGCATCGAGATATACGTCCACATCACGGCGCGGATCGATAATGGCGGCCGCGCCCATCTCGCCGTCGGCAACGCAATACGATTGGTGCCCCAGGCCCTCCACGAAGAACTGCTCGATGCGCACAGCCTTCTCCTGCCCGCCCCATTGCGAGCCTGGCGCCTGTGCGTGGCGGTACTGTCAGGCGCCGATGCACGTGAGCATGTTGTGCCGTGCCGAGACCACCGCATGTGAACCGCATGTGAATAGTGTGAGAATACTGGCGACGCCGTCCAATGTCAACCTCATGGCACGCG
>CAYQFU010000069.1:0-1329 GCA_964416775.1 uncultured Ktedonobacterales bacterium | reverse complement strand
GTGAATAGTGTGAGAATACTGGCGACGCCGTCCAATGTCAACCTCATGGCACGCGCCTGACGGCACTCGCCGCGTAGTGCGAGAAAGGATGTGGCTACAGGAAGCCGCGTTGCGTTGCTACCGCCACGGCCTGCGCGCGGGTATCCACCCCCAGCTTGTGGAAGACCGAGGTCAGGTGCTGGTTGACGGTGCTCGCCGAAAGGAAGAGCTGTTGCCCGATGGCCTTGCTAGAGCGTCCTTCCGCCACCAGCCGCAGCACTTCCCGCTCGCGCGCGCTCAACGGGCTGCGGTCCGGGCGCTGGGACGTCGGCTCTCCCGGCCCCTTGAGGTGTTCGGCCGCGCGCGGGGTGACGCTCCTGGGCTGGGTCTGGATCTGGGCGGCCTCATCCACCAGCGTCAAGGTCAGGGTGGCGATGGCTCCAAGCGGCAGCGACCGCCCCTCGCGATATGCCGCTGCCCACCCCTCTCGCTCGATCCGCGCGCGCAGCTTCGCGACGCTTGGATAGGCCGGCAATCGCTCGTACGCCCCGAGCGTCTCACTCGTTGCCTGGCCCAGCGTGTCCGCCGCCCCAAGGAGCCGCGCCTGCCGCTCGGGATCGGCGCACTCGTCGGTGAGCCCCAGCGCCGCCCGCACGCCCTGGGCGAGGAGCCAGCGATCCTGGAGTTTCATGCTTGTATGCAATCCCGCGTGCAGGTGCGGCGCGGCGCGGGGCGGGTCGCCCCGCTGCCACGCGATCACGGCCAAGGTGATGTGGGCGATGCCTGCCAGGCGTATGTCCCCCACCGCCTCGAGCCGATCGAGCGCAGCCACCTGGTGCGATTCGGCCTGTGCATAGTCCCCTTGTGCGAAGGCGACGGCACCCAAGAGGTAGTGCGTGAAGCCGAGGTGAAAGAGCTTCCCCAGGTCTTCCCAGCGGGCCCGCGCCTCCGTCAGCGCCCGGAAGGCCGCCGCCACGTCTCCGGCTAACGCTGAGTGCAGCCCCAGGTAGGTGAAAGCCTCCGCGGTGGCGGCGTGATCCTGCCGCTGCTGGGCCAACGCCAGCGCCTCCTCGAGCACCGCCCGCGCCCGCGCGAAATCTGCCTGGAACGCGAGCAGGGGACCCGCATAGAGCAGCGCGCGGGTCCGCGCGGCCAGATCCGCCCCCTCCCCCAGTGGCGCGCGGGCGAGCGCCTCCTCCAGCCAGCGCCAGCCCTCCGTATGGTAGCCGCGCCGCCACCAGAACCAGCCGAGCGCCGCGGTCAGCCGTAGCCCCGCCATCCGCTCCGCGGGGTCGTCCTGGTCGAGCAGCCAGCGCAGCGCGGCGCGCAGGTTGGCGTGCTCGCGCTCCA
>CAYQFU010000068.1:10120-22732 GCA_964416775.1 uncultured Ktedonobacterales bacterium | reverse complement strand
TTCTGGGGAATGTACGTCCGGATGCCTCCGTTGTCGGAGAGGTCAGACATCACAATGAGTTCTTTGACTATTACACCAAATATGAGGATGAGACGTTCCGCTTCGAGATTCCCGCGCCTATTGAGGAAGGTCTGGCGACGGAGATCCGCCGGCTCGCGCTGAGAGCCTTCGAAGCGCTCGATCTGAGCGGACTGGCGCGCGTGGACTTCTTTCTCGACCAGCGGTCGCAGCAGCTGTATTTCAACGAGGTCAACACGATGCCAGGCTTTACCTACATGAGCACGTATCCACAACTCTGGGCGTCATGCGGAATTCCCTACCCGCACCTGCTCGACCGGCTCATCGCACTCGCCCTCGATCGCGCCGCAGCTTAGGGCGATGCCTACTTGCCGGACAACGAACTGCAACGGCGTAACATGGCCCGTAGTACATACATGCGAAACCGACCGGGCGTAGCAGGTGTGCACGCCAAGCGGACCGATGCGGCGACGGATGTAGCGCCATTGGACGTGCCTCGTACTGGCGCAGCTACTCGTGACACGGTCATTCGACGTTTATGATGGGATAAGACCGAGCAGGCTGAGGAGAACAGTGGGTGGGAACCAGGCGTGGGTGCGCAAGGCGGCAGCGCAATTGGGCGCCCCGTGGCCAAGCAGCAAATCCAGGACGGCGTGGCGTAAGGCCGCCAGCACCTTGGGGGGGCGTGCCCCGAGCGGACCTGGCAGGCATCCTCGCCGAGCGTCACGTCGCGCGGCCAACGCAGCCGATTTTCGATGTGCCAGTGGCGGTATACCGCGCGCAGCGCTGCGGCCGGCGGGGTGTCGGCCGGCAGACTGGTCACGAAGTAACGCACTTTATGGCGATCCGATCGCGCGGGATGGCTTAGCCAGCGCACCTGCGCCGCCACCTCCAGCACGAGCCCGACGTGCGACCACCCGACCACCTGACGAGAGGCCGCCAGCTTGGCCAAGGCCCGCAGGGAGCGCGTCTCCAACCGCCCGCCAAGTTTGTCGCCGGTCTGGGCCGTCAGGAAGCGCTCGCCAGGCGGCGGGTTGGTGAACAGAAGGGTGATATCGTCGAGCAAACTGGGCCCGAGCTCTTCTGGCTTCATGCTGCCAGTCTACCAGCCAGTGTTAATCTTTGAATCACCCTGGCCTGTTGCTCCACCGGGATTGACGGCGCGCGCCCGGTAATGGTATGCTCTTTCAGCGCTTTCGATTCAGCCGGCCAACGCGGCCGGCGGCGCGAAGCGGATACGGGGTAGGCACAGCCTATCCCGCATAACGTCGTGGGCGCCAGGATGCGCCGCACCCAGTACCCCTTACACGGGACTGGGCCCTTTGTGCTGCGCGCGACACGCCGAGGATGGAGGAACCGCATGCTGCGCTTCTACGCCGCGGTCGCCCGGACGGCCTTCCGCCGCCAGTTGATCTATCGCTGGGCCAACGTCGCCGGGCTGGTGACCAACGTCTTCTGGGGCGCCATCATGAGCTACATGTATCTCGCGCTCTTCCACGCCCGCCCGACCGCCGCGGGCTACGACGCGCGCGACACGCTGCGCTACCTCTGGCTGGTGCAGGCGATGATCATGGTGGTGCTCCCATTCGGCTGGTATGACCTGCTGCTCACCATCCGCACAGGTGAGGTCGCCGCGGATCTGAGCAAGCCGTGCGACTTCTACTGGTACTGGTTCAGTCGCGAGGCCGGCCGCGACGTGTACTACGTGCTCTTTCGCGCCGTGCCCACCTATACGGCGGGTGCCCTGCTCTTCGGCTTCGGCGCGCCGACGGATGGTCGCGCCTGGCTGCTCTTCGCGCTGAGCCTGGCGCTGGCGGCGGCGCTGGGCATCGCCTTTCGTTTCCTGGCCAACATCGCCTCGTTCTGGCTGATCGAAGGACGCGCGGCCGCCGGGCTGGCCTTCACTGTTGCCCTCTTCTTCGCCGGCAGCTATGTGCCGGTGGCGTTTTTCCCCGCGGGCCTGCGCGCCGTGGTGGAGTGGCTGCCGTTCAACGGCATGATGAACGTGCCGGCGGAGGTGCTGGAGGGCAAAGTGGTCGCGGCGGCGCTGCTCTTCGAGCTGGGACGACAGGTGCTCTGGCTGGTGGCGCTTACGCTCGCGGCACGCACGCTCACCACCCTGGCGGCGCGCCGTGTGATCGTACAGGGTGGCTAGCAGCCTTCCAGCTGCGCCGCGACGGCGGCGAGCCGAGTGCCGGCCTCTGACTCCTCTCTCCCGCCGCGGCGGGTGAACGGCGCTGGGGGCGGTGGCCTCGCAGAAAGGAGCGTCACGCTATGCTCGCGGGCGTCGTGAGCGATCTGCGCCTCTACCGGCGCCTCATCGGCATGCAGCTGCGCGCCCAGGCGCAGTACAAGCTCAGCCTGGTCATTGACGTCTGCACCTACCTGGCCGTGACCGGCCTGGAGTTCGCGGTGGTGTTCGTGGTCTTCGGCCGCTTTCCATCGCTGCTGGGCTGGCGCATTGGCGAGGTGGGTCTGCTCTACGCGCTCATGTCGCTGAGCTTCGGCTTCGCCGAGATGCTGGGCGCGGGCATTGACCAGTTCGACGAGACCATTCGCCGGGGCGACTTCGATCGCGTCATGCTGCGGCCGGTGGGCGCCTTCCTGCAGGTGCTCGGCAGCGACTTCCGGCTGCGCCGGCTGGGCCGATTGACCGAAGGCGTCATCGCCTTCTGCATCGCGCTGCGCCTGCTCCCGGGCCTGCGCTGGTCGCCGCTCAAGCTGGTCATGCTGCCACTGGGCATTGCCAGCGGCGCCGTGATCTTCGTGGCGGTTCTGCTCCTCGGCGCCACGCTCTGCTTCTGGACCGTGCAGACCACCGAGCTGACCAACATCCTCACCTATGGTGGCCGCGAGACGCTGAGCTGGCCGCTCTCCATCTACACCCCGGGCATGCAGCGCTTCTTCCTGTTCGTCGTACCCCTGGCCTTCGGCTCATATGTCCCCGCGTGCTACCTCCTCGACCGCCCGCTGCCGTTCGGCATGTCGCCGTTGGTAGCGTTCGCCGCGCCGCTGGTGGCCGTCGCGTTCGCCCTGGTGGCGGGCGCCGTGTGGCGCCTTGGCGTGCGCCATTACCAGAGCACAGGTTCGTGAAGACCTCTTATCAAGGGAGCGAAGCGTAGCTCCCCTCGCCACCGCGGTGGCGAGGGGCTGGGGGAGGGGACTCCTCTCCGCGAAAGGAGCGACACACATGGCGGTCATCGAGGCTGACGGGCTGAGCAAGCGCTTCCGCGTGGCCAGGCGGCGCCCAGGGCTGCTGGGCGGGCTGCGCAGTATTATGGATCCTGAGGTGCGCGTCGTCTCCGCCGTCGAGGACCTCTCGCTACGCATCGAGCGCGGGGAGATGGTGGGCTTCGTCGGGCCCAACGGCGCCGGCAAGAGCACCACCATCAAGATGCTGACGGGCATCCTGACGCCCACCTCCGGCCGGGCGCGCGTCGCCGGACTCGATCCCCAGGCGCAGCGGCGCGAGCTGGCCGGGCGCATCGGCGTCGTCTTCGGCCAGCGCTCGCAGCTCTGGTGGGACCTGCCGCTGATCGACTCGCTGCTGCTGCTGCGCCACCTCTATCGCGTGCCCGAAGAGCGCCACGCGGCCAACCTCCAGCGCCTGCGCGCCATGCTCGATCTGGATGAGTTTCTGGATACCCCCGTGCGCCAGCTCTCGCTGGGCCAGCGCATGCGCGGCGACCTGTCCGCCGCCCTGCTCCACGATCCCGAGATGCTCTACCTGGACGAGCCCACCATCGGCCTGGACGTCGTGGCCAAGGCGCGTATCCGCGAGTTCCTGCTGGCCATCAATGCGGAGCGCGGTGTGACGGTTCTGCTGACCACGCACGACATGGACGACGTCGAGACGCTCTGCCCGCGCATGGTGATCGTGGACCATGGCCGCAAGCTCTACGACGGCGCGGTGGCCGGCATCCGCGAGCGCTTCGGCGGCGACCGCACGCTGATCGCCGTGCTCGACGCCGCGCAGGTGGCGGCGCTGCCGCGCGACACGGATGGCCAGCCGCGGCTGGCTGAGCTGCCCCAGGGTGTGCGCCAGGTGCGTGCCGAGGCCCCGCGCATCTGGCTGAGCTTCGGCAGCGAGGCCATCGCCGCGCACGAGCTCGTCGCCTGGCTGGGTGCGCGTTACCGCCTGCGCGACGTCACCTTCCAGGATCCCCAGATCGAGGACATCATTCGCCGCATCTACGAAGAAGGGCTGCTCATGCGCGAGACTCAAGCCCAGGTTACAGGCCGCGCCTGATGCAGCGCGGTTAGCACTGGAGCGGTGTGTTCGGAATAGGGGTGAAGGTCGCCAGAAGCTGCGCGAACAGGAGCGTGTCCGCCTCTTGCTTGGCCTGCGGGATCGGCGTCGCCGGAGACATCGGCGCCTCGGAGCGGTTGTTGAGGAAATACCCAATCTGATAGCTAGCCGCATTCGTCTCGACGAACCAGTTGAGACCGGCAAAGTATGGGCGCGTCGTCGGAGTGCCCGGTGCCCGCTGTGCCATACTCTGGCATGACCACGAGCGCAGGATCCGGTTGGAGAGGGGATAGTAGGAGACGTCCACGGTAAGCCCCGTGGGATCGAAGTGCGAATTCCCGAGCCCGACCAGGTAACCGGTCATAGTGCCAGAACCCTGCCTGTCGCCCACCGTGCCGGTGCTCGGCGGCGTGGTTTGCGCTGCCCAGCCGGGCGGCAACCCGATAGTAAAAAAGCCGTACGGATCGCGGTACAGGTGCCAGCCGGCGGGGAGACTGGCCGCAGGTGCCGCGTGGGTGCCTGGCGTCTGGGTGCCTGCCGCCCGCATATTCCCACACCCCGCCAGAAGCGCCACAATCGCCAAGGCCAGCAGCGCGAGCCCACCTCGTCCCATCACTCTGGCGCGTGACCTTTGCCTGCCGCTCCACCCGGCCGAGGATACCTCGTGCGGTCGGCACGCGTTAAGAGGACTGTCCACGTCGCGCCTCCGTCCCCTCCTACACCGCACGTCATACGCGTCGCATGCTCGCCATACGTCACGCCGTCGGCGTCATCAGCCGCCTGGCTGCCGAGTCGCATGATAACCTGGCTTGCAGCTGCTGTCAACCGTTTGATTGGCCCCGCTCGGTGAGCGCGCGGGCGGCGGCGGTGCTGGCCGCCTCGATAGCGGCGCGCAGCTCGGCCATCTCAGTCTCGATCTTACCCAGCTCCGCACTGGCGGGCGCGGTCTCCTCGCCGCCAGGCGCGGCCGACGCCCGCAGGTCGGTGGCCCGCCGCTCCAGCTCCGCCAGTCGCGCCTGCGCCTCGGCCACGCCGCGCGTCACGCGCAGCGCGTCCAGCTCTTCCTGCGCGCGGCGGCGCAACAGCTCGATGTGCCGCAAATCGGCCTCCGCCCGTACCAGCCGCTCCTCCACGTCCGCCATCGCCGCCAGCGCGTTTCCCACCATCGCGTTGCGCTGCACGGTGAACTCCACCAGCCGCTCGATTTGTGCGCGCAATTGCGCCCGCCCGTCCTCCGTTTGCTGGCGTCGTGCCGTCAGGTCAGCCAGCAAGAGACGGAGCACCGCGACCCGACGATCGAGCTCCTGCATGCGCTTTCCTCCAGTCCGCCGCCACGTGTGCCGTGCGACATCGCGGCGACCAGGCGGTCGCGCCGCTTTGCGCGCCGTTGACGGAATGTGCTACTTTACTCAGTAGCATCTACATCCTGGCGCGGACGTCCCCGTTCACTGTTTTTGGGCGCGTCCGCCCTTTCGTCATCCTCCGCACGATCTTATTCTACTCGACCAACGAGGAGCAGCGACCGCCAGGCGCGCGGCGCGGACTGGGGTGCTGAGCCTGGCATGGGTACGTCAGTGACGACGGATGCGCTCCAGCTGGCTGCGATCGTCGTCCGTCCCACGCACCGCATGAGTCGTGGGGAGGCGTCAGGAGTGTGCAGTACGCACACGGGGGGCATGTCGTGATTCGCCACGAGGTAATCCTGCGCATCAAGCCCGAGATCCCGCGCGAGCGCATCGTCCGGATGCTTCGGGATGCCTGCGCGCTCATCGACGAGATTCCAGGCGTGGAAAGTGTCCGCTCGGGCGTCAACCGAGCGGCCGCATATCGTCACGCCATGATTGTCGTAGACCTGGAGGACGAGATCGCGCTGCAGCGCTTCCAGCGTCATCCGCTACACGTACGCGCCGTGCGACTTATCTCACGTATGACCGAATCGAGCGCGGTCGGCAGCTATCTGGTCGGCTCCGAGCCGAAGCGCTGACGACGTAACACCATCCAGCCAGGCACCAGGACACCCTCACGAGGGTGTCCTGTCTTGTTCTAATTCCCACCTCAGCCCCTCCACCTCAGGACGAGAAAGGGGTGCCCATTTGGGCACCCCTGCTCTGCCGACACCGTACCGAGATCGCGCCGGCGCGCTATGCGTTCGCCCCTGTCGGGCCTGGAGACAGGTTCCCTCCCCAGTTCAGCGGCGACTGGTCGGCGGGCGCCACCTCCTCAGGCTCGGACGACTCCTGATCCACTCGCTGCTGCGATTGGCCACCCGCGCCGTTCTGGGCACTGACGCCCTGACCGGCTGGGACTGCCTCCGGCAGGATGCGACTGACGCGACCGTCGGGGGGCGTGACGGCTTCGTCCCAGGGTGTCGGGTCCACCGGCGCGACGCCTTCCACCAGCTTCAGCAGCTCATCTTCCTCCAGCGTCTCCTTCTCGAGCAGCAGCTCCGCGATCCGGTCCAGGATGTCGCGATGCTGGCTGATTACCGCCTCCACGTAGAGGTAGCGGTTCTCGATGATCCGCTGCACCTCGCGGTCGATGATCGCCGCCGTGCGCTCCGAGTACTCGCGCTGCTGGCCCATGCCCATCTCGCGGCCGAGGAAGACCTCGCGATCGCCACCGAAGAACACGGTGCCCACCCGCTGACTCATGCCCCAGCGCGTCACCATCTCGCGGGCCAGATTCGTCACGTTCTGGAAGTCGTTTTCAGCGCCAGTGGTGATCTCACCCAGCGCCACCTGCTCCGCCACGCGCCCGCCCAGACCCCAGGCGATGCGCGCCAGCAGGTACTTGCGCGGGTAGTTGTGGCGGTCGTCCGCCGGCATGATCTGCGTGACGCCGAGCGCCTGCCCACGCGGGATGATCGTCACCTTGTGCACGGGGTCGCCACCCGGACTCAAGAGCGCCACCAGCGCGTGCCCGCCCTCGTGGTAGGCAATCACCCTGCGCTCCTGCGGCGAGAGCAGCAGCGGGCGCACCGCACCGATCATGATGCGATCCAGCGCGGACTCGAAGCTGTCCATGCCGATGGTGTCCTGATTGCGGCGGGCCGCCATGAGCGCGGCCTCATTGGCGAGGTTTGCCAGGTCGGCGCCCACCATGCCGGGTGTCGCTCGCGCCAGCACCGTGAGATCCACGTCGGACCGCAGCGGCAGGCCGCGCGTGTGCACCTTGAGGATGGCCTCGCGGCCGCGCCAGTCGGGCCGGTCCACCACCACGCGCCGGTCGAAGCGGCCAGGGCGCAGCAGCGCCGGGTCCAGCACGTCGGGCCGATTGGTCGCCGCCATCACCACGATGGCCGTGCGCGCGTCGAAGCCGTCCATCTCCACCAGGATCTGGTTCAGCGTCTGCTCGCGCTCGTCGTTGCCGCCGCCCAGGCCGGCGCCGCGCTGGCGGCCTACGGCATCCAGCTCGTCGATGAAGATGATGCAGGGCGAGCTCTTCTTCGCCTTGTCGAACAGGTCGCGCACGCGGCTGGCGCCGACACCCACGAGCATCTCGACGAATTCCGAGCCGCTCATGGAGAAGAAGGGCACGTCCGCCTCGCCGGCCACGGCCCGCGCGAGCAGCGTCTTGCCGGTGCCCGGAGGGCCGACTAGCAGCATGCCCTTGGGAATCTTCCCGCCCAGGCGCTGGTAGCGCCCCGGACTCTTGAGGAAGTCCACCACCTCTACGAGCTCTTCCTTGGCCTCATCCACACCGGCGACGTCCGCGAACGTCGTCTTCGTCTTGCCGCCCATGTACATGCGGGCCTTGCTCTGGCCGAAGCTGAAGATGCCCTGCTGCGCGGACCCCGCGCGGCGGCTCAGCCAGAAGATGGCGCCGATGATGATGGCGACGGGGATCAGGTTGATGATGAGGCTCCACCAGAAGGTGTTGCCGTTGTTGGGCGCGTTGGCCTGCACGGTGACGCCGTTCTGCATCAACGTGTTGATGAGCGCCGTCTGCGCGGCCGGGTCAGGAACGGTCGTCGTGTAGTGAGTGCCGCTCTGGGGCTGGCTGTTCGACCCCTTCGCGATATCTGAGACCACTGGCGCCTTGAACGTGCCAGTGATCGTGTCGTTGCTGTTGTCGTATATCGCCGTGACCACATTGTGGCGATTGACCTGGGACACGAACTGCGTGTAGCTCACCTGCTCGGTCGACGGCTGGCCGTTGTTGCCGGAAATGAACACGCCGAAGAGCCAGGCCGCGGCGATGACGACCAGAATGATCCACACAAGAGAGCCGCCAAACACATTGCGCCCTGTGCCAGGGCGACGCGGCTGGTTTCCGTCTGGTAGTCGATCGGGCGGGTTATTCAAAGAAACGCCTCCGTTGAGGGTATCGCGCGGTGCGCGGATCGTTTTGCGTCGTCCACGTAGCTGGCACGATGGAAACACACCGCACCGGCTGGGCGACGGATGAAATCAAGAGTGTTGGGGCAGTCCTCAGGTCCACCGTATCACATGCCACGCCTTCGCGTGGGCATGTTGTATAGACGAGCGACAGGCCCGCGTGCCACATCTATCACATGGCAATAGGCCGAGATGTAGCGGCACTCCATCGCCGCGTTCCATCTCACACTCTATTGTATTGTACGACACCAGGAACACAAGGTTGTGCGCACGCGGCGCCAGCCGCGAGGCGCCCAGCCCCGAGCGAAGGGTGAGCCTGGCATTCGGCTGGCTGCGGCGCAAGTTGTGTGCCAGTGCCTCAGTTTCTCCGGCCGCGCGACCCAGATGGGCCAGTCTGCCCGGCCGCGCGATCAGCGCGGCGTCACCAGCAGGCGGATGACGACTCCGCCCACCCCGTCCAGCGCCAGCGCGCTTGCCACCGCGATCACGAGCGCCACCACGCGTCCCTCGATGCGGAATGGCGCGGCGGACGTCGCGCGGGCCTCCTCGATCTGCGCCCGATAGAACTGCAGCAACACCAGGTCATACTGCATCGCGCGCAGGACATCGTCGGTCGCCTCTTGAGTCGCCAACCGGCGCACCTGCGACTCGATGTCGGCGCGCCGGGCCGATAGGTCGTCTAACCGCTGAGCGCGCCAGCGGCCAATGCCAATGCGATAGGGCAGATCCAGCAGCAGCACGTAGGGCAGCGCCAACACGAGGACGTAGAGCAGCGCACGCAGAGTGATCGTGCCGTGGATCATCCACACCGACACGTCGAGGAGGTTGATGTGCTGCCACCCGAGGGCCCCGCCGACCATCCATGCGATGGCCAACAGCAGCCCCGTCACGTAGCACACCACCGCCAACGCCGCCGGCATCACATAGCGCCGCGCCGCCGGCACCCAGTCGACGTTGCCCGCCAGCTCGCGCACGAAGCGCACCTGAGCCGTCAGCGCGAACGGCAGAAGGAGTGCCAGCAAGGCGCCGATACACACCGCCACGGGGAGCACGAGCGTAATGTAGAGAATGACACCCGCCAGGCTGGTCAGCTGCAGCGCATTGGCCGGCACCGGCAGCGGCTCGTTCGCCGCCAGGAAGACACCGCCCAGCGCCACCGATGCCGAGAGCGCCAGCGCGAAGACGCACCCCACCAGCAGCCACCACGTCCGCAGCAAGCCGGCTACCACCGGCGAGCCTTCGCGTCCAAGGCATGCGGCACGCATGGGCGCGAAGACCGATGCCCCCAGCAGCAGCCCCAGCGGCAGTGCGCGCGTCGCACTGAGCAGCACGCCTACCGCCCAGGTGAGCGCGGAGGTGAGTGCGAGGGCCGCGTACGCCGGTGCCATCGCCGTCTGCCCGGCCACCAGCGCGCTGCCCAGCAACGCCAGCGTTCCCAGCGTCAGCAGGCCAGCCAACGCCGGCGTGGTGCTCACCAGGATGTCGAGCAGCGCCAACTCCAGCCCGCCCGCGTTAGCTAGCCCCACATACCCCTGCAGCACGAAGAGCCCGCGACCCATGCGCAGCGGATCGGGGACGGGCGCCAGTTGCGCCTGCCAGGCGGCGAGGCCCGTGCGGATCAAGTGGGTGCGGCGGCGCCAGAGGAATGGCAGCCGGCGCGAGGCGGCCGGGGCGGCGGGTCCGCCCGCATGGTCGGCCTCTTGCCGCAGCCGTGTGATGCGCCGCGCCACGCTCACCGCCGCTTCGCGGTATTCCGTCTCCGCGCCGGCCTGCTCCAGCTGCTCCTCCGCCACGGCATCCCATGCATAATGGCAGAGATCCACGTAGTCCATGACCGTTTCGCGATAGGCTGAGCCGCGCGGCCGCGCCAGGCCGGCTGCCGCCAGCCGATCGGGCAGCGCGTCCAGCTCGCGAGCGAGCACGCCCAGCTCACTCACGGCCTGGCGTGCCACGTCCGGTGGCTGGACCGCGCGTATCTGCTCCGTGAGGGTTGGCTCACGCGGGGCCGGCGGCGGGGGCAGCGCGGGCACTCCCACGACAGGTACCGGTGTCATGAGCGTACCGCCCTGGTCCACATGCTGTGGGGACCCCACCGCACGATCGCGCGGCCATCCCGGCAAGCCCGGCAGGTCTGGCTGATTGGGTCCCATGGTCCCACCCCCTTGTCGCGCTGCGCCTCCCCGCCGGTCTTCCCACTCGACGGAAGGCTGCCGACATTGTACCAGGCAGGAACAGACTGAACAATACCTTGCCGGCGGCTCGCTCCGACTGTCAGGTCACGCCGCGCGACCGGCTGAGCCGACCCTTCGTAATAGAGTATGGCGGGGTCGGTTGCTGAGACTGGCACGCCACTCGCTGCGCGCGACACAATAGTGGGATGGGGGTGTAGGCCGGCGCGGTGAGTGAAACGCCAGCGTGCCCCCCGAGATGTCGCGCAACATTGATGCAAAGGAGAGAGCCGTGCAGGAGCCGCAAAATAGTCTGGGCGAGCGCGCCCGCTGGTTCCGCGTTGGGATCGTCTCGGCGACGGTGCTGACCCCGCTCGTCAGCCGCTGGCAAACGCTACGTGCGGCCGAGCGTGCCCGCGCGCTCTGGCAAGCGAGCCGAAGCGGGGCGCAGCGGCCGTGGGTGAAGCATGAGGCAACGCCAGACCTGCCGCCCCTGGCGCGCAAATCGAATCTCAGCACCGGTCTGTGGCTGGCTGGTGTAGGCGTTGGCCTGGTGGCGGCGGGCACGGCGGCCTACTTCGTCGCGCGCCGCCGCATGGCGGCCCGAGATGAAGAGCCGCTGGAGCTCTCGCTCTCCGGCCCGAACGGCGCTGACGGCAACCAGGACATGGCCGAGGCCGAATTGATCGTGAGCGCCGTGTTCGCCGGCTCCGCCGCTGGACCATCCGCGCGTCGCGACTACGACGAGACTCTGCGGCAGTCTGGCACTGATGATGAAGGGAACGACGGGGATATTCCCGCGGCGCGCATGCCCACATCCGAAGAGCCCGAGACCACCGGCGCTTCCACCACACTCCGGGACGGCACGCCCGCGGGCGCGACCGAGCCGGAGCAGGCGCCGTTCATCGGGGACGTGCGCACGCTGGTGTACCACGAAGCCGGCGACGAGAACCTCCCCGCTGAGGGGGATCAGGTGTACTTCGCCAGCCGAGAGGATGCCGAAGGCGCCGGCTATCACCCGCACCCGCAGCGCGGCTAACCCCCAACTGCCTCTGGCGCGTACCTCCCTCTCCCACCGCGCCAGCGGAGGGGGTACGGGAGGGGGGGCTACTTACCCTTCGCCGTACAGGGTCAGCGAGGACCTCGCCGTGCAGCGAGCCACCAGCTCCAGCACGTCGTCGATCTCGAAGGGCTTGGCCAGGAAGGGCGCATCCGGCATACTCAGTCCGCGCGGACGCACGCTGCTCATCAATGCGACGGCGATGGATCGGGTTGTGGGATGGCCGCGCAGCTCGCGCAGGAGCTGTGCTCCGTTCATCCCGGGCATCATGCAGTCTGAGAGGATCATGGCCGGGCGCTCGCGCCGCGCCGTGTCCAGCGCCGAAAGGCCGTCATAGGCCACGATCACACGATAGCCTTCGTCGCCGAGCAGATCGGCCAGCATCTCGGCAATGCTCTCGTCATCGTCCACGACCAGCACCACGGGCCTGTCCGCCCCGTCGCTGGGTGCCATGTCCGGCGGCACGACGCGCTCTGGCCCTACGGCGTTGTGATGTGCTATCGAAACCCAATCGTCATGTCGAGTCAGACGGGACATCCAGTCGTAATCGTGAACGAAGGCATCGAGGACGGGTGAGGCGGGCCGCAACGTGTCCATATCTCTGCCTCCGTCATCAGCCGCGACGTTCCTGGACGCTTGTCACATGGAATGGATTGCCACTGTATCTGTTGGGGTCGCCCCCACGTTAGCACTCCATTACAGAAGATCCCAGTGGCAAAGTCCGTGCCATGCCTGGGTTCGCTGGCTGCCAACCGGGCCGGCGCCCGCTCGTCGGCCACG
>CAYQFU010000068.1:0-10020 GCA_964416775.1 uncultured Ktedonobacterales bacterium | reverse complement strand
CGCCCGTGTCGTACTATGGTGGACGGCCGGCACGCCGGGGTGCCGGAATGGGCTGTGCGGGGATGCGCGAGCGAGCGCGTGCGCCATAGTCGTCATGCGCCGCGCGCTCGCATGAGGTGTCGCCCGCTGCGCAAAGAGAGGCAAAGCATGGCCAGGCCACGCGTCTACGTGACACGCATCATTCCCGCTGAGGGGCTGGACCGCGTGCGAGAGTTTTGTGACGCGACCGTTTGGGAAGGGGAGCTGCCCCCCTCGCGCGAGACCATCCTCCGCGAGACGCGCGATGCCGATGGATTGCTCAGCTTGCTGACTGACCGCGTGGACGCCGCGCTGATGGATGCCTGCCCATGGCTGCGCGTGGTGAGCAACTATGCGGTCGGCTTCGACAACATCGACATTCCCGCCGCTACCGAGCGCGGCATCCCCGTCGGGCACACTCCTGGCGTGCTCACCGAGACCACCGCCGACTTCGCCTTCACGCTCCTGATGGCCGCCGCCCGCCGCGTCGTGGAAGGCGTGGATTACGTGCGGGCCGGGCACTGGAAGACGTGGGGCCCACTGCTGCTCATGGGCCCAGACGTGCATCATGCCACCCTCGGGCTGGTGGGCCTCGGCCGCATCGGCGCCGAGATGGCCAAGCGCGCGCGCGGCTTCGACATGCGGGTGCTCTATTCGGATGTCGTGCGACGTGAGGATCTCGAGGCCGCGCTCGGCCTGCAATACGTCCCGTTCGAGCACGTGCTGAGGGAGGCGGATTTCATCAGTCTGCACACCCCGCTCACCTCCGAGACGCACCATCTCATGAGCCGCAACCAGCTGCGCGCCATGAAGCCCACCGCCATCCTCATCAATACGTCGCGTGGCCCCGTCGTGGACACTGATGCCCTGGTTGAGGCGCTGCGCGCGGGCGAGATCGGCGGCGCGGCGCTCGACGTGACCGAGCCGGAGCCACTGCCCAGCGATCATCCCCTGGTGGGTCTACCCAACTGCATCGTCGTGCCCCACATCGCCAGCGCCAGCCATGCCACGCGCGCGGCTATGGCGCGTATCGCCGCGGAAAACCTGATCGCCGGCCTGACAGGTCAGCCTCTGACCGCCAGTCCCAATCCCGACGCGCTGGGCCGCGGCAGGTCCGCTCAGCCGCCAGCCAGGGATGCGCACTGAGCGCGCGACGTGCTATGCTTTGCGCTGGCACCCCCGCCCGGCGAGGCGGCACGGTCGCGCGCTGCCGGCGCGCCAGCATGACAACCGCCTGAACCCCCCGTGGGCGCGAGTGCGCCGACCACACTCAATGAAGAGCGAGGAGAGAACGATGAAGTTCGCGAGCCGGATGGATCGCCTGGGAACCGAGACGGCGTTCGAGGTGCTGGTGCGCGCGCGCGCATTGGAAGCCACTGGACGCGATATTGTGCACCTGGAGATCGGCGAGCCGGATTTCGATACGCCCCATAACGTCGTCGAAGCCGGGCGCGCGGCGCTAGCCAGCGGACAGACGCATTACACGCCTGCCCAGGGTATCCCCGAGCTGCGTGAGGCCATCGCGCGCGATGCCACCAGGCGTCGCGGCGTCGACTTCGATGCGGCGGACGTGGTGGTGACGCCGGGTGGCAAGCCCATCATGTTCTTCTCCATCCTCGCGTTGGTGGATGCCGGCGATGAAGTGATCTACCCCAATCCCGGCTTCCCCATCTACGAGTCCATGATCAACTTCGTGGGTGGGCGGCCCGTTCCTATTCGCATTGACGAGGCGCACGATTTCTCGCTGGACGTGGAGCACCTCTGCGCACTCATCGGCCCGCGCACGCGCATGGTCATCCTCAACTCGCCCCACAACCCGACCGGAGGCGTCCTCTCTCGCTCTGACCTGGAGGCCCTCGCCGCGGCCTGTCGCCAGCATCCCGACCTCATCGTGCTCGCTGACGAAATCTACAGCCGCATGCTCTACGAAGGCGAGCACGTCAGCATCGCCGCGCTGCCCGGCATGCGCGAGCGCACCATCGTGCTGGATGGCTTCTCCAAGACCTACGCCATGACGGGCTGGCGGCTCGGCTATGGCCTCTTCCCCCATGAGCTAGCGCCGCACGTCGCCCGGCTGATGACCAACAGCAACAGCTGCACGGCGGCCTTCACGCAGCTCGCCGGTGTGGAGGCGCTCACCGGTCCCCAGGACGCCCCGGCCGCCATGGTCGAGGAGTTCCGCCGGCGCCGCGACCTGATCGTCGGCGGGCTCAACGAGATACGCGGCGTGACGTGCCGCGTGCCGCATGGCGCGTTCTACGTGTTCCCCAATATCACCGGCACTGGCCTATCCTCACGCGAGGCGGCCGACCTGCTGCTGCAGGAAGCTGGTGTAGCCGTGTTGGCCGGCACCGCATTCGGCGCGTTCGGCGAGGGCTACATCCGCCTGTCGTACGCCAACTCCCAGGCGAACATCCGCAAGGCGCTCGATCGCATGAAGACCACGCTGGAGGCGCGGCAGCGGGTGCCGGCGGCGAGCGGCGCAGCCCCGAACGGTCGTGCGAAGCGCGCGCAGCCATCCGCGGGCAGCGGGCCCGCCGGGGAGCGGACGCGCACCCGCGCGGCAGCGGCGAAGGCGCCCGACGCGAGCAACGGCCGCGCGGCCACTGGCGGCGCGCCCGGCGCCTCGCGGCGCGCACCCAGGGCACGTGGCTAGAGGGCCGGGCGCAGCGGTGCGAGAATCATCTCGCTGAGCTTCACGTACCAGGGGCGCGCCGACCAACGCTCGCTCGTCAGCTCAAACGCGTTGGTTTTGTCGCGCTCGAAGATCAGCTCCATCTGGCGGGCGAAGGTGGCATCGTAGATCTCGATGTTGATCTCGTGGTTGCCCACCTCGCTTAGCCGGTCCAGATTGGCTGTGCCCAGCGTGGACCAGCATCCGTCAATCGTGCAGGTCTTGGCGTGAATCATCGCGTCACGGTAGGCAAAAATACGAATGCCAGCTTTCAGGCACGTGTCGAAATAGCCCCGTGCCACCCAGTCCGCCGCCACGTGGTTCGACATCCACGGCACCAGGATCTGCACGTCCACCCCGCGCCGCGCGGCTGCGATCAGCGCGTTGAGCAGCACGCGGTCCGGGATGAAGTAGGCGTTGGTGATGTAGATGTGGTGCTGCGCCCGATCGATGGCATGGATGTACATGTCGCGGATCGGAAAGATGAGACGCGCGGCGTCGTTGGTGCGCACGCCGATGTTCGGGACCAGCCGGCGCGGGAAGCGCAGCTCCAAGCGCTCGGCCTCGGACTGCCGATCGTTCCAGAAGTCCACGAACTCCTGGGCCAGGTCGGCCGCTTCCGGTCCCTCGATGCGCATGTGCGTGTCGCGCCACTGCGTGGCGTAGAGCTGGCCGAGGTTATAGCCCCCAATGAACGCGACCTTGCCATCCACGGCGAGCAGCTTGCGGTGATCGAGCGCGTAGCGACGCGGATCGAAGAAGCTCCACGGGTGGATGAGCGCGGTATACTCCATCACCTTGATGCTCGGCGGGAATTGCTTGAAGTCGCGGGGGACGACTGTGTTGCCAAAGCGATCGAAGATGACGCAGACGAGCACGCCCTCTTCCGCCTTGCGTGCCAGGTGCGCTTTGAATTCCTCGCCGATGGCGTCACTCTTCCAGATGAAGGTTTCCAGGAAGATCGTCTCGCGCGCCTCGTCGATGGCCTGGAGCATCGCGTCGTACAGGTCCTGCCCGTAGCAGTAGATCTGCACCCGGTTGTCCGCGACCTCGGTTTCACCCAGCTCGAGGTAAGGGAACGTGTGTTGCGGGGTGCGCCGCTTGCGCTGGGCGGCCATTGCCATGAGCACCGCCAGCACGCTTGCCTGCACGGCCACCATCGCGAGGACGATCTGCGCGACCAGTCCCCACACGCTCAGGCGCCGTCGCGGACGCATGCCATCCGTGGTGTGGTGAGCGATCATCCATGCTTCGTGACTGAATCCCTTGGGACGCACATGGTTCGACACAATTTGGCACTCCCGCCCAGGATTCCGCTATGCTGGCCGGTCTCTCACACACGCGCGAAAGAGCCGTCGATCAGCTTAACAGCATATCATATACCTTCCCCCCATCATGAGCGAGCAATGGCACTGCGTGGTCACACACCTGAGCCGGGTGGGTGGCGCCCTTTGACGCCACGAGCGAATCGGCATAGAATCCGCTTGCGGCGCCCGCGCGCCCGTCGCCGTTGCCCCGCGCCGGCGCGAGGCGCACGCCGCGCATATTCCAGGGAGGCGACACGTCATGGACCAGGGAGACCCCTCGAGCGCGGCCGGCACATCACAGGACCCCAACGCGCTGGCGGGCCGGCGCGTGCTCGTGATGGGCCTTGGGCTGCTCGGCGGCGGGGTGGCCGCCGCGCGCTACGCCGTGGCGCAGGGTGCCGCCGAGGTCACCGTGACGGATCTGCGCTCGGCGGAGCTGCTGGCGCCGAGCCTCGCGAAGCTGACCGGTCTGCCCATTCGCTACGTGCTCGGGCGACACGAAGACGACGACTTCCGTCATGCCGACGTGGTGGTGCGCAACCCCAACGTGCCGCGCGGATCGCCCTACCTCGCCCTCGCTCGCGACGCGGGGGCGCGCGTGGAAATGGAAATCGCCTGGTTCGTGCGCGCCTGTCCCGGTCCCATTGCGGGCATCACCGGCACACGCGGCAAGAGCACGACCACGCTCCTGCTGCACGCCATCCTGTGCCGCGCGGGGCTGGATCCGCTGCTCGGCGGCAACCTGGGCAACATCGAAACCCTCTCGCTGCTGCCCCAGATTACCCCCGACCGCTGGACCGTGCTCGAGCTGGGCAACTGGATGCTCGAAGGGCTGCATACGATCCAGCGGAGCCCGCGCCTGGCGATCTTCACGAACCTGTTGCCCGACCACCTCAACGCCTACGACTCGATGGAGGACTACGGCCAGGCCAAGTCCGCCATCTTTCGCTACCAGCGGCCGGACGACATCGCCATCTTCGACGCCGACAACGCCTACACCCGGCGCTACGCCGCCGAAGCGCCCAGCCGCGACGTCTGGCTCTTCAGCCCGGAGGACGGCACCGCATGGCACCGAGGTGCCGACGACGATCGCAGACCGTTCATCTACGCGGGGGACGTGCGGCTGCGCGGCGCGCACAACCTCGCCAACGTGCAGGCCGCGACGCTCGCCGCCGAGCTCATCGGTGTGGCACCGGACGTCATTCATGCGGCGGTGGCTGATTTCGCCGGCGTGCCGCACCGGCTGGAGGTCGTGCGCGTGCTCGACGGCGTCACCTACGTCAACGACAGCGCCAGCACGGCGCCGGTCGCGGGCGTGGCCGCGCTGCGCAGCTTCGACGAGCCCATCGTGCTGATCGCCGGCGGCAACACGAAGCACCTCGACGCCTCTGAGTATGCCAACGCGGCGGCCGCACGCTGCAAGCGCATTGTGCTGCTGGCCGGCACCGCCAGCGAGGACTTCGCCGCGCGGGTGCGCGCCCACGCGGCCCAGTGTGGCATTGCCGATCCGGTGGAAGGACCGTACGACGATCTCGGCGTCGCCATCGCCGCCGCGCGCGCGGCCGCCGCGCCGGGAGACGTGGTGTTGCTCTCACCCGGCTTCACCAGCTTCGGCATGTTCCTGCACGAGTTCGATCGCGGCGACCGCTTCCGCGATCAGGTGCGCGCGCTGAGCTAATAGCTCACCCACCACTCCGCCAGTCCCAGCAGCAGCGCGGCCTGCCCAATGAACATCGCGCTCTCGATTCCCTGGGCGAGCGAGGACCGAGCTTCCGGCTGCCAAATGACTATGGACAGCCAGCCATGGGCGTGCACAAACTGCGCACTGTGGGGTGATCTCTGGCCAACCGCAGGCGGGTTGGTCAGCGCTCCCTTCCGTCTCCTAAGCTCAATCAGACGTTCCACGATGAGGCCACAGTCTCATTCTTGGTCCGCGATGCACGCGGTCAATGAGATGACTCCACGGACACCTTGCTACCGCCGATTCATTGTTCCACCTTCACCATACTGGGTCCGCCACCCGGTCGCGGGACGAATTCCAAGTGGTGTGGCGCTTGCTGATAAGAACTTGGCACTGCCTGTACCTCGAGGACGAGGCGTGGCGCTTGCCCACGAGCGGGTGAGGCGATCCCACTGCGGATCACGTAATCCGCCATCACTTCCAGTCCATAAGGATCGCCGGTGTCATTCGGTGCCATACTGGCCTTCTCTACTGCGGCGATAGTGGGCGCGCGCGCCGCATCGGCCAGAAAGAGTGAGGTCATGCCGCGTGCCTTGAAGGTATCGATGAGCGTCGGCAAGAACAGCCGAGTCTTGTCCAGAATCGGGAACCGCTGCGGCAGCTGTGCCACATCGTCGACGACAACCCGTTCAAACTCGCTTTCTGCGTCTTGCTCATCACGCTGTCCTGGTCGCCCAGTTCGTGCCGGGGGCTCGCCAATCACGCGCAGCACCTGATCCACAAAGTCATCCGGTGTGATATTCCCTGGGCGCCACGGCTTTACCACGAGCAGATCATCACCTGCTAGAAGTTGTCCCTGTTTCGAATCCCACCGGCGGCTGTCCCAGCGCAAACAGGGAGGCGGTGCCGCAGGCGCCGACAACGGGGCAGCGTCAGTGGGCACAGGAGCCATTGCACCGTCCTCTTCCACCAGATCGAGACGCTTCCAGCCGCAGGGGTCCGTGGGGTTGATCATCTGCAACTGAGTTCGTACAATCTCCGCCATCGCAGTTGTGAACTCTAATTCGTCCAGCGGGACGGGCGCGTCGTGCGTAAGCGCGATGCGCTGCCGGTCGGTGTCCGAGAGGAGCAGAGCTCGCGCCTGCTCCTCTGCTACCTTACGAAGGGCTTCGTCGTCCGGTGATAGGCTGTGCGGCAGGCCGGTCGCGTTTGGGAAGAACCGCTTTGCAGCTTGCACTTTAGCGCGGCGTGTGCGTTCCGCTGCACTGTCTGCGGCCTCTTGGTGTATGGTTGCCGCGAGTTCCCGCTCCACGTGCGCGACGAGCTGTTGTGCCGCGACCACCTGGATGGCGAGATCGCGCTCGAAGGCGCCCCAGGCCTTCTGGCAGGCCATCCGGGCACGTTCCCGCGCTTTGGGCGTCCACTCGATCTGCCAGGAGTCCTCTGGCACGCTTACGCCGGGTTCAGTCTTCCGCGGGAAATCCTGCTGGATGGCACGGAGCGCCCCCGCCAAGCGCTCTAGATAGTGCGCAACAGCCTCTGCCTCCGCCAGCATGATTGGCGAGCACATCAGTGCCGTGTAGGTCACAGGGGGGAGAGCAAATAGGTAGGGCAGGCGCCACGCGACACGCAACGTCTGCGGCTGTGGCCGTGATCGATCCTCTGCCCACTTGAGAACGCCGTCCAGATCCCACTCCAGCTGGTGAAACATCTCAGCCTTGGCTGGCGCATCGCCCGGTTGATTGGCCACTGGTTCCATGTCTTGCCATGAAAAGCGGATCTGACCGGGTTCCTGAGGAATACGCCGTTTCCTGACCGTCCCGGCGTCGTCACGCAATGAGAGCAGGAGGGTCTTGGTATTCTCCCGTACGCCTTGAATGAGGAAATTCATACCAACTAAGCTCTTACCGCTGTCCCGCGGACCAATGAGCGCGATGGCCGCTTTGCGGCGTAGCCCGGGCTCCCCCAAGTCATCGGAGAACATCTCGTCCAGTCCACTAAAGCCGGTGCTCATCGTGTATTCGTCAAACGCGGACTCTTGTTTTGATTGGAAGAGGCGGTAGTGCAATGACGGAAACACTTGAATGCCTGGCGTGAGCGCTGCCTCGGCCTCTGCGATGGCCTCGCGGGCGTTAACCAATTCCTCCTGCGCTCGGATTTTGATCTGCGCCTGACCCAGTGCGTGCGTTTGATTGCGTGCCTTCAGAATCTCGGCGAAGAGGAAGAGATAGTTGTCGTCGGTCCTGCGCCCAAGCTGGATCACCACATCCGCCACAAACTCCGGGTATTCGGCCGTGTTGCCTCCACTATCTTCCAATAGCAGGACCAACATTTCGCAGCGATCGCGGAAAAAGTCCTTGAGATGGAGGAGTTGGTCGCGCGGAATCCCTGCCTGTTCCTCGCCTTCCATCCCCACGTTCGCGAAGCCCTCCAGGCTATCAATGACGACACACCGGACCGCCTCAGGGAGATTCGCGGCCGTCTTGAGACTGCGGCCCCATTCCCGCCTCAGCTTCTTGCGGCGCTGTGACAGCCGCATGGCGCGCCCACCGAGTGAGGACACTAGCACTATGCCATTCATTGGCGGCTCGGGCTGCTTATACCAGGGAATCTGCCGCGGATCTGAGGACGTGAGCGGCCTGCCGTCCTGCCTGCGTCCCCGTTGCTTCAAGAGCTGCTGTCGCATCCGCACCTGCGCGACACTTTTGCCGATGGTATAGCTATGCACGCCGAGGTAGTGTGGCTCCGGTCGGTCCCAACCAAAGTTCTTGGCGCTTTGCAGGAGGACGTTGCGTTCCTCTTCCAGCGAGTAATAGATGCAGAGATTGCCTTGTTTCGCCAAAGTGACGCACAACTGCAGCCCGAGCGTGGACTTCCCTGCGCCAGGCTGCCCCTTGATTACCATCACGACAAACCGAGGACCGCCCGCGTCGTAGACCCGGAAGCCGGCACCGCTGTTGAAGAGCGTATCCAGTCGATTGCCAAATATCTTTACATACTGTACTGGCTGCGCTAGGCCACCTATGCGTCGCCACAGGCCACTGGACTCGGCGCTGATCCAGACCTCATTCGCGAGCTTTGTGAGAATCCAGTCGCGCTCCGTGGCGGTCTGTGAACTCGCCAACTGCGCCCACTGCTCGTCCGTCGCCACCCCCAGTGTGTAGGCCCAGCCGTATGGCGCTCTGCGGACGCCAGCAAGCCCTTTGGCTGCGATCACATCCAGGATGCGGCCCTGCCGACGGATCTCCTGGACAGGAGCCCCGCTCTCGAACTCATACGTCGTGTCGGGTTGCTCCGTGCTAGGGTGCTGGTCGTCAATCTGCTGGACCACATAACGACATTGATTCGCACTGATGTGCATTCGTTGATTGACCCAGGATAGTCCAGCCGCGACGCCCAGGGCCACGAGCAGCGTCATGCTCATGACTAGCTCACGCACCGTGGCACTATCAGGCGGATGCTGGACGCCCGCGAGTGCGCTGAGGAGATGGGGGAAGAGGACGAGTGAAAGCCCGAAAAAGAGGAGGACCGGAACCCCGATAACGACCGCCATGCTGAGCGATGGCAGACGGCGCTGTGAGAGCACAAGCACGCGGTGTCGGATCCGCGTCGAGAGCCACGGGGTATACAGGACGAGTGCCGTTGTCAAGGCGCCCAGGAGTGCGGCCCACAAGTCTAGATGACCGAGCAAGAAGGCACCAATAGCAGGGAGAAAGGGGACGCGGATTGACGTGAGCAGGGGCGTATAGAGCGGGCCTAGAGCCGTCACCAAGTTCGCGAGCACACCCAGCAACACGACCAGCATTGGCACGCCCTTGGCCAGCGTCCTCAGGAGGGCATCGAGAAACGACGACGCCGTGTCACCCCAGCTGGGGTCGCGCTGCTCCACGCCTGTGCTCCTCTGCTGCTGCGTCACCGGGTGCCAGGCCACACGACGGTCGCCAGCCATTTCGGTGGTCAGTTGATGTCGTCAGGGGAACTTCGCCGTTCGGTGAGTTTCACTTATTATACACAAAGTGCATCAGAAATCAATGGAACGTTCGATGTGATCAGCAGTATCTCGATTACACTCATTCACTTCAAATCTGTGGGGTAACGTTTCAAGCAAAGTTGGAGTTGAGCGGCTGGCCGGCGAAGGCGGCTTCGAGGGAGAGTAATGGCTTAAGCGTCCACTGTGACTGATAGGGCTATCCACTGCCAAAGCATACGCGCCCAGCAAACAGCACGCAGCGCCAAAGGCGCCAACGCACCCGACCAGCACCTGCGCCCTTGGATGCGTGTACGGCTTCACCGCGTACGCTTGAGCCACGTCTCTCCTCCCCCTTCGCAACCCTCACCAC
>CAYQFU010000067.1:3283-23184 GCA_964416775.1 uncultured Ktedonobacterales bacterium | reverse complement strand
GGTGATGCTGCAATGCAGGTGGGCGCAGGGGCGTCGCGGGGGCGTGTGTGTTTGTGCTGCAGAAGGCGCAACACGCTGACGTACACCTGGAGAGTGGTGGCTCCTCGGCGCGGGCACCGGGCGGATGGGCGGATGGGCGGTCGTGAGTGGAATGGGACATATGACACGCGACGGGTGTGATGAGCGGGCGATATGCTTCTGGTGACGCTGGTGTTCCAGGGTCCCGAAGCACGCGGCCAGTCCGCATCTCGCAGCTGGTGGGCGTAGCGTCGGAGAGAAGGGGGGGAAGGCACATGGCCCGAACTCTGTACCGGGTGTATCTGTACGTGGTGTGCCTGGTCCTGCTGGGTTTCGCGGCGTTCAGCGTGGGCAGTCTGCTCAACACGCTGTTCTTGCTGACGCCGATACGCGGGATGTATGAGACCGCGCCCGGCGGGCAGGATGTCGTCCGGTCAATCGTCCTGGCAATCGTCGCTCTCGTCATCTCGCTGGCCCTGGGCGGGCTGCATTACTGGCTCATTCGGCGCGATATCAGGCAAGACGCGGGCGCGGCCACGGGAACGGTGCGCTCCCTATTCCTCAACCTGGCGCAGACCGTGGCTGCTCTTGTCGCGCTCAGCGCCGGAATCTCGTCGCTGGGGCAGTTGGGGGGGCAGCTATACGCCGGCGTGGCGATCAATCTGGCGATCTGGCTGACCGCGCTGGCTGTGTTCGCGCTGGCCCAGACGGAGCGCGCACGTGCCACGCCGACCCGCGGCGCGCCCATCGTGTTGCAGCGACTGCATCTGTACGGCGTTCAAGCGGTGATTCTCGTCACCGCGCTGTTCACCTGGACTCATACACTCCATGATACTGTGCGCCTGATATTCGGCTACGGCGCCTCTCTGCAGCTCGTGGGAGGTTGGCTGTCCATCGCATGGACGGCGGTTGCCTGGGGTGTGTACACCTGGCTGGCCCGCGGCGACACGCAGTCTGTGCTGCGCCAGGTTGCCCACTTCTTTGGGTACATGGTGGGGCTGGTGGCCGCCATCTACGGCACGGAGCAGGCGGCGGAGTTGCTGCTCCGCGGTCTCCTCCACGCGACCACGAACGTGCTCGGCGATCTGACCACCAGTTACGACTTCTTTCCGTGGCTGCTCTTTGGCCTGGCAGTGATGCTCGGGTATGGACTGTGGCTGGCCACGGAGGCCAGTGAGACGCCGCTTGGGCGCCTGGGGACGGATCTGACGGTGCTGACGCTCTCAGCCATTGCGTTGGGCATCGCCTTCTACATTGGCATCGCGCGCCTCCTCGCCGGCGCCGTGGAGGCGGTGGCGCCAAACGGTAGCCCACTGGGAGCGGCCGGCTGGGCCGCGGCGGCTGGCCTCGCCATCGCTGGGCTGGCGCATCCGCTGCTGGCGTACCGTCTGCGGCAGCGCACGACGGTGGACGCGCCGATCGGGCCGCGGCGCGGCTACGTGCTGGCTGGCCTGGCGGCGGGTGGTCTGGCGGCGACGATTGCCGCCGCGCGCGTGCTGTATCTGGCCATCTCCGCGCTGCTTGGCACGCCGTCCGGCTCGGACTGGACGAGCCAGGCGCGCAATACGCTGGCGATCGTGGTGGTCGGTGGGTTCGTTGCTGGCATCCACCTGTGGCGTCTCTTTGCGGAGCGCAAGCTCATACCCCACCCGAGCGCGGCTCACGGCGAAACCGGCGCTCCGTCCGCGCCGACCGCACCGTCCGCGCCGACCGCGGCGATCGAGGGCGTCCTGGATGCGCTGCTGGCGGGTCGTATCACCCGCGAGCAAGCGGCGGCGCAGCTCAAGGCATTGATCCACGTTGATGGTTGAGCGCGAGGGCATCACGGGCGGCCGGCATTGCCGGCCGCCATTGTCGCGTGGCGCTAATGCCCGAGAATCGCGCACTCCCGCGCCGCAGGGGGAGTGCGCAAATCCAACACTCGCCCGGGAGTTTCGCCCATCAAATCGCGAGTTGGCGGTTTGGGAGGTGGCCTCGTCCTCGTGGCTGAGGCAGGTGCTGCCCCCCAGCTACAGTTTTCCCATCCATCACTACGTCTCCATCACTACGTCATCACAGACGACGATGCCGTCTATGAGGTGGCAGCACGGCACTGGCACACGGAACCCTTGCCAAATGGATGGGAGGCGGAGTACGGATTCGAGGCAATGTAGATGCTGCCGGTTCTCTCGAGGCGTAGCGGCATGGTGATGGGCTTGCCGCTCCGTTCGGTGCGCAGTCGCAGTTTGGTGCTGATGCCGCTGCGGCTAAGGCCGAACACTTGCTGCACGGCCTTCGTGTTGGGCGACAGACGCTTGCCCCATGCTGGTGCGCACGGATGACGCTGCCGTTGACATGGTGCGCTGACCAGTCGAGCTGACCGGCGGCGTCGCCCCCGCCGGTGCCGGGTCGCCAAGATCTGCCCCCAGACCCGGCGTGGACCCCGCGATACGATTGGGAGGCCACGGTGCGCCAGAGGCCGTAACGATCCCGGCACGTCACACCAGGGGACGCCCGTGGCGTACAACCAAAGAATCCCACTGAGTATGCGGCGCCGGTCCCGTGGGCGCATCGCCCGTGTGGGAGTGGGCAGCAACGGCGTCAGCGGCGCCCGCGGGTCATCGGTGCATGCGCGCCCGGGTTCATCCTGTCCGTTTCTAACCGACGCGCAAACACGCCACTAGCCCTTCAACAGCGCCTCGATGTCGGCAATCGCCTGGGGCGTGCTGGTGAAGAGGATGGTCTGAAAGCCGCAGGCGCGGGCGGCGTCAATATTCTCCGGGCGGTCGTCGAGGAAGACGATCTGGCTAGGAGGGAAGCCGATACGTTCGGAGGCGATCGCGTAGATGCGGGGGTCGGGCTTATGGACGCCTTCCTCATGCGAGTAGATTGCCACGTCCGCCATCGAAGTGAAGCCGTAGCGTTCTTCTTCGTGCTCGCGTGCGCCGACGAAGCTGTTTGTCAGGATCGCGCTGCGGTAGCGCGGGCGCAGCGAGCGGAAGTAGGCGATCAATTCCTCGTTTGGGTTGCCCATGTAGATATCCCAGAACGCGGCCATGTACTCGTCGAAATCAGCCTGGCTCATGCCCGAGGAGGCCCGCAGCCGCGCGCACCACTCATCGTAGGTACAGCGCCCGAACGCTCCGTCTTCCGCGATTGCCTGGACGCACTGTGCTAGGTGACCGGGCGGCAGGCCCAAACGCGTGTTCCACTCCTCATCGAGGGCGGGAAATCGCGTAGCAGGGTCACCGCCCTCAGGGATCACTTCGAGAATGCCTCCAATATCAAACATCACCGCGCGAATGGGCATGAAGCCTCTCTCCTCCCTACCGACATTGAATGGAACTCTCTCATGCCGCGGGAACCAGCCTTGCCCCCTATCGTACAGGAGGGGGCGACGTTTGTATAGCGGCATAACACAGTGCACGGCCGAACCTGTATGTGCGAGCGAGCATCGCAATCCTGGATCAGGGCGGCGGACAGGACCTATGATAGACTGGTGAGGCGGCCAGACCTCTGATCAGTGATGAGTCGTCGGATGTGGGGGAGCCGCTGCTGAGCACAGGGCGCCCGAGAGAGAAGGGTGGTCGTCCGCGGGCGGCACGACCGCGCCGCAAGAGTCGTGAGTCAAATTGTGGGTTGGAAAGGCGCGTTTGGGCAATGAACCGAAGAAGAGAAATGAGCAAGGCCTACAAAGAGCGCAAACTGCGTGGCGGTGTCTATACGATCACCAATACCCAGAACGGGAAATACCTGATCGGCCATGCCGCCGATGTGGCGAGCGTGCGAAACCGCTTTCAATTCGCGATCACGACGGGCTCGGCGGTTGACCCCAGACTGCGCAAGGATTGGGAAGCATTCGGAGCCGCGGCGTTTACCCTCGACGTGGTCGAGGAGCTCGAACAGACGCCGGAACAGAGCCAGGCTGAATTTCTCGATGATCTCAAAACGCTCGAGCAGCTGTGGCGCGCAAATCTGGATGCGGACAAAGAATACTGATAGCCTGCATTGCCAGATATTACGCTTACTTGGTCCAGCCTACGAACATTGCTATTTGGCTGGTGAGGAAAGGACGGAATGAGAGCGCCAACATGCATGTGTGGCTGATTGCCCAATTAGCCGTGTGGGAGCGGCTCCAGCGTGAGAAAGAACTGCTCTATGATCCAGGCCGCCTTCCCACTCATTTGCAACCGTTCTACGAGTGGATGCGCCAGCAAATGGCCAAGCGGCTTCCCTGCTATCAGGGGCATTATCCCTGGTGGGCCTGGGTCCGGTGGACTGGTGCACAGCCGATGCCGGATCTGCGGTCGTGGAGTAATGAGTTACACTATTTTCCACCGGAAGAACCTATGGTGCGTCTCGAACTGCTGCTCCCCGATCAGGACGTCCTCTGCTCCGATTTTGGGAGCTGGTGTTTGGTGCTCTTCAACGAATATGTCGCCCAGAGGCAAACAGAACGCGAGCATTGGGAGTCGCTGGCGCCCCAACAGCGCACGAGAGAGCGGCTGGAGCACAGTTGGGAAGCCATCTTTGATCTTGACGAGACGCACTGGGACGTGGAGTGGCGCAGGTGCAATCCAATCAGAGTCCAAGGGGTCTTTGAGTGCCTTCGTCTGAAAGATGTCAGGAAGGTCACACACTTTCGCTGCCGCTACCCCAAGCGCAGAACCAAGCCGCTCTCATCCTTGGCTGATGAGTGAGGAGGCAGAAAGCGCCAGTGAGAAAGAACACTGGTACTGCAGGCTCATCCAGAGCCTACTGACGCGGGATGCCGGCAGACTGCGTCTGCGGCACGTCTCCTGCACGCCCAGGGTCTACGGGCGAGCCTTCGCCCATGTACTGCCATACGGCACTGGTACCCTGGGAGGATGAGACGATGGTCCAGTTGAAGCCTGTCTTTTCGTCAGATGCGTCGCCCGACCTGCGCGAGCTGTACGACGATACAGAGCGGATCCTTCACATACCCTGGACTGATATGCTGTTCAAGTATCTGGGTGGCTACCCGGACTACTTGAAGTTGGCATGGGAACACGTGCGGCCGTCCGCGAAGCGGCAGCAGTTCCTCGACGATGCGCGCGGTCTACGCGACGTTGCCGCCAGTTATGCCCAGCAATCGTACACTCCCGGGTACAGTGCGGACATACTCGACGAAGCGGGGCTGGGGCCCGGCGACCGCGCCGATCTGCGTGATGTGGTGACGGCCTTTGAGTATGGGTCTCCGCGCGTGCTGATGGTGGCAGCGGCCTGGACGCGTGCGCTAGATGGCGAGGCGATACCGGGGAAGCGTGTTGACGAGCCCGCACAGTACACCGAGGAGGAGTCGAAGTTGGCGCGCCTGCCGATGACGCAGGTGACGCCGGAGGCGGCATCAAAGGACCAGGACCTGGCTAAGGTGTACGAGGATATCATGGAGACGCTTGGCGCGCCACTGGTGGAGACCTTCTTTCAGTCGCTGGCCAACTGGCCGCCGGCGCTGGGGCTTTCGTGGGACGACACCAAGAGCAACCTGCAAACAGAGGCATACGGCCAGGCGCGCAAACGGCTGCTCTTCTATGCGCTGGATGCCACGGAGCGCTTCTCCGATCCCGTGACGACCACGCCCGAGGTGGTTCAGCTCAATGGCGTGGCGGCACGCGACATCGAGCATATACGCGGTACGCTCCATGTGTTTATGGATGTGCTGCCCCACGTCGTGCTGAGTGAGGCGATGGTGCTGCGCGCGAGTGGATAACGCGCCGCGCGTGAGGACACACATGTCTGGGTGAGGGCGGCAGGCCGCTCGTGCCATCTGGCGGCGCAGTACCGTGTGCCCGTCCGCTTTGCGCGCTGGAAGGCTCTTTGATATCGACTCCGGATGAAAGGGTGCCGGTGAGCCAGGCGGGCGCATATCCATGCGCCCCGACGGCGTGGGGGGAAGGGATCACCCGAATCCGATATGAGGCATGCCGGCTGGTGCGTCGCGCAGACGTAGGCTTGCGCGACGCACCAGTGACGGAAGAGACTCGGCCCGACGCTGGTACGTCCGCAGTCTTTTTGACGCCCTCTGTTGGCCTGTGCTACCATCGAATGTGCGCCGGCGCGTCCGGGCAAAGGAGAGTGCCATGGGCCACAAGTTTGATCCTCGACACAAGGACCAGCTCCTTACGGAAGAGCGACAGGAGCTGTTGCATCCGAAGGATCTGCTGCGCTCCCTGGGCTTGAAGCGTGGCGACACGCTGGCCGATATCGGATGTGGGCCCGGCTTCTTCACAGTTCCAGGGGCCGAAATCGTGGGGGATGATGGTCGCGTGCTCGCCGCGGATATCCAGGGCGAGATGCTCTCCGCCGTGAAAGCGCGTGTCACGGAGCGCGGCTTGACGAATGTGCGCGTGGTCAAGACGAGCGATACGGAGGTTCCACTTCCGCCTGGATGCGCCGATCTCGTCTTACTGGCGTTTACGCTGGACGAAGTTGTGGGGTCACGTGCGCGGTTTTTGCACAGAGTGAGCCGTTTGCTCAAGCCGGACGGGCGTGTGGCGGTGATCGAGTGGGAAAAGCGCGAGGAGCGCGAAGGCCCCCCAATCAGCGAGCGCCTGTCATCAGAGGAGCTGATCAAGGACGCGGAGGCGGTTGGGCTGCACGTGGTGGAGCAGCGTGCGTTGAACGAGCACCATTATCTATGTGTTCTGGCACCCGCAGGGGGATAGTCACATTGGTCCTCTATTCCCACGCCGCCTGAATGGCTGGTGACCCGGTGGACCTCTGAACCGTAATACGCGTATAATCGAAGATGGCGTGCCAGGTAAGTGATAGTGCAAGCAGCACGCCATCGGCAGACGTGTACGCGTGGGGTCCATAGCGGGCGGCAATTCCGCCGATACGGACAGCCGCCGGCAGGTAGCAGACCAGCGTGCTTCTGGGCAGCATGGGAAGGAGCAATGGGTGAACGTCTACGAACAGTTGCTCGCGATCCGCGACCAACTGGAGCAGAACGGAGCGCATGAAGACAGTGTTGCTCTAGTTGAGAAGTTTATTGCGCGGGCGGAGTCGGAGCGCGACAGTGAGACGTCCGTAGCGCAAATGCAGATGTTGCGCCACCTTCTCAGGCAGAAGGAAGCCCTGGATAACGACGCGATCTACAACGATCTGCAAGAGCTGATGGATAACTTCAGCGCGCGCAAGGTCAGCGATGACGAGGTGCGCCCCGCCTACGAGGACAGCGAGCGCCGCCCCCGGCCGCATAGCTACTATCGACAGCAGAAGACCAAGCCGTAGGAGCATGGGCTCAGGAGCGGTGCGCGCGGGGGGGCTCGCACCGCGTACCGGGTATGGGTTGAAGCGCACGCCTGTTACGCGTGTCAGGCGCCTTCCAGATCCCACCCGCTATCATGGCGCTGTGTGAGCGAGACCGTTCCGACATCGGCGATGCGCAAGATCATCGCGCCGAGTGTCTGTGCCGTGGGCGCATCGGGCGGCCAGATGGTGGTGGGGGCCGGCACTGACCGCGAGTGGGACGGGGATGGACGCGCGCCCTGCGCGACAACCACGAGGCGGGGATGCGCCGCCAGCAGGATGTGGCCCAACGGCCCACCAAGGTCAATGCCTGTCTGTGGAGGCAGCGCCACCTCCACCACGTCTGCCGCAAGCGGCTCACCGGCAAGCGCCAGGGCATCCAGCGCGTAGTTGTCCGCGCTGCCCAGCATGAGGACGCGCAGGCCCGGCGTTTCGAGGCGCAGAATCAGATCGTTGCTGTGCGTGGTCGCACCGCCTCCCCCGAGAAAGAGGCCCTGGGGCGGAGAGAGCACACGCAGTGTCGTCGTGTCGCTCAGGTGTATGACATCGTCCTGGCGCACAATGGTATGTGGGACATGGCTACGAGTCAGCGCGTCGCGCCAGGTCAAATAGAGCGTCGTCGGGTGAAGCATGCCGCCATCCGCCGCGCGGCCGACGGTGAAGTGGGTAATGGCGTCCTCTAAACCTGTCATCGCGCCTGCCCCTGGGTCGGTGAGCACCGTCAGATCGAGCGAGCGCTGCCACAGCGGCAGCCGCGCGGCGAGCGCCTCCTCCAGCGGCGGCCCCGCTGGCCCTCCATCGATCAGCACACTCGTGCCGTCCGCGAGCCTCAGGAGCGTGGCCTCGCCGCCCGCACCGACGTTGAGAAAGTCCACCCGAGCAGTTGAGGACGCGACGACGGGAGCGGCTGCTCCGCACAGTCCGACAACCACCAACGCGCAGAGGCCCGCGAGCGCGACGCGCATGGCGGCAGGACGATGTGGGTGCGCGGACGCGGGTGGCATAGGTTGGGGTGGCAGTCCGGCCGCGACCCGAACGCGCGTGCGGCGGGCGGCCAACCACCAGGCCCATCCGATGACGATGAGCAGGGCGCCGTAGTACGCCAGCGCGACCCACATCGGCGTGGCAGGCACGGCCAGCGCCGCGCCTGGCAATCCCGCGCAGAGCGCGATGGCCTGATCGACGAGCCAGAGCAGCGGCCAGGTGACGACGGCGAGCGCGAGCGCGACCGGCGGCGCGGCCAGCGCGCCAAGCGCCAACGCGACGCCGAGCACCAGGAGTGGGGCGAGGAGCGGCACGGTCAGCAGGTTGGCGAGGGGCGCCACAAATGACACGACGCCAAACGTAAGCATCAGCACGGGAAGCGTGGCGATCTGTGCCGCCAACGTCACCGCAACCAGCTCGACCACTGGCTCAAACAGCGTCGCGCCTGGCACGCGCGCGATGGGGCGTCGCAGCCACGTCTGAAGCGTGGGCGCCAGCAGCGGGATGCCGAGGGTCGCCAGGGTGGTGAGCTGGAAACCGACGTCAAAGACAAGCAACGGTTCTACGCCGGTCATCACCACCACGGCCAGCGCGAGCGCGGAGTAGACATCGTAGCGCCGGCCCAGGGCCGGGGCAAGCGCCAGCAGCGCGCCCATGATCGCGGCACGTAGCGCGGCCGGCCCTCCGCCTCCGAGGGCGGCGTAGGCGGCCACCGCCAACATGGAGGCGGTCGTGGCCGGCCAACGGCCGAACGGCGATAGCGCTCGGCGGGCGATGTCGGAGAGGAGCGAGACTTTCAGCCCGGCGGGGACGACCAGGTGGATGGTGCCCGTGTTGGTGAACAACTGAAGTCTGGCGCGCAACACAGGCGTCTTCAGTCCGAGCAGGATGCCGATCAGCAGCGCCGCCTCTGGCTCGGGCAGGACGCGCTGAAGAGCCTGCGCCAGACGCACACGCAGATCGAACAGCCAGGCCAGAAGAGGGTTTCCCCCGCCGCGGGCCGTGATTTGCGCTCGGGCGCTGGCCAGTCGTGCTACGACGCCGGCGGGCGCGCCGCGCGTCGCCGGCTGGAGCTTGCCGGTAAGCTGGAGGGTGTCGCCATAGGCCGGCGCAAACCAGTCGTCAGGGCCACTGATGTGCACTTCCACGTGTCCGCTGGATGCGGCCCAGGTCGCACCCCCATCGCTACTGATGCTGGACACGTCAATCACAAGTAGCCGCCCGGTGCTCTCGATGATCGGCTCGGCCGCGACGTCTCCCTGGATATGGACGGTTTGACCGTGGGCCAGCGCAGCCAGTAACTGCGTGCCATTCCCGGTATTCGTCCAGGCGGCGCGAGCGGCGCCAAGAGCCACCCAGAGGCCCAGCACCGCCAGCACGAGCGACGCTTCGAACGCGCGTGCCGCACGCGCTGAGCCGGCCGCGGGGCGCCGCCGCCAGACCCACAACGCGAGGCCCACGGCGGCGCAGCCGGCCGCCGCGGCCGCCCAGACCCATGCGTCGATCGCCGTCAATGGGCTGGTCTGGGCCAGGACGATGCCCACGGTCCATGCGATGCTCGCGGCGATGAGCGCGTATCCGCGAAACAGCGGGCGTGGCAGGTTCATGGCTGAGGTGGTGGTACGCGTCGGTGCAGCCATCGAGACCTCCGGCGCCCGAAGTACCGGGTGCCGAGGCTATGATAGCGAGCTGCGTTGCGCATGGCAAGGGGTGAAGTGTCAACGTGTTGCCAGCAGACGTGCCAGGCGCCTACAGAATAGGAGCAGAGAGGCTTGTCGCCAGACGAGCGGAGAGGTGAACGGACGGTGAACGGAAAGGCCTGATCGTCGGGGAACGCTCTCCGTTGGCAGCCAGGCTGGACGATACACCGCGTGGCGCGGGCGCCAGAGGGAGGCCATCGTGTCGAATGAAGAGCACAAGCGAATCGTGCGCCGGTACTATGAAGAGGTGTTTACGCAGCGTAACCTCGCTGCGCTCGATGACCTCTTCGCACCAGACTTTGTCGGGCACTCCGCGTCGTCAGGAACCTTTACGCTCGCTGATATGCGCCGGAGCATTACAGCCGAGTACGAGGGCATGCCCGACGACGAAACGATCATCGAGGAGCAAGTGGCGGAAGCCGATCGCGTGGTGACGCGCTGGCGCTACCGCTGGAAGCACGACCGATCTGTGTTTGGTGAGCCACCGAGTGGGCAGTGGATCACCATGGAAGGCGTGCATGTTGACCGGCTGGTGGATGGCAAGATCGTCGAGCGCTGGGAGGTCAAGGATTTCTGGGGTGTGGTGACACGTCTGGGGGGCAAGGTCGTATTCTCGGACGCCGCGCGGTCGTGATCTCAGCTCGCCTTGTGTCGGCTCCGGCGCGGCCCATGCATCACGGCGGGGGAGGCGAAGCGTCTGTGTTCGCCGTGGGCATGCGGGAGCTCACATCACCGCGGGGGTGTCCGCGCCTGGCGCAGGCGTGGCGGCCGGCGAGGCGGTGTCCGCCAGGTCTTGCAGGGGATTGAGCCATGGGGCGATTCCCCCGGGACCGCCCAGCAGCTCCCACGCGCGGACAAGCCCCAAGGCGTAGACTCCGAAGAGGACCTCGGCCAGGGCGAGAGCGAAGCCCGGATCGCGTGGGTGCAGGAGCATCCCCGCGCCGATGGCGCCCTCGTACCCATAGAGTATGAGGCTGAGGCTCAGCATCACCGTGACGCGCGCCCGCGCGGCCCAGCGGGCCTTCGTGCTCCGGATGCCGAGCGCGCGCCAGGCGTCGCGCAGCAGGCCACGCCCCAGGGCGATCGTGGCGGCGATGTCGAGCGCGCCCACGGCGAGGGCGACTCCGCCCACGTTGGCGAGCGGGATGAGGGCCCCCATGGAGACGAAGAAGGCGTTCGTGAGCGCGGTGAAGGTCGCGCTCGCCACCCCGCGGCGTACCGGGTGGGCGGCGTCGCCGAAGATGCGATCGGGGCGGACGGAGACGGCGACGAACAGCAGCCCGATGAGGGCCGCGCCGGCGCCGGCCGAGGCGAGGAAGTAGTTGGCGAAGATGTCGGGGACCATGCGGGCACGCCTCCCCTCTCGAAGCCAGTGGGCGCTCTGCTGTGGAGATGCACGTGGCCGCATGATACCGCATGATATGGCATGCCGGCGGGCGAGGGGAGTCCGCCAGGCTACTTGTGCCCCTCGCCGATAGACGAGAACAGCGTGCGGTGCAGCTCTAGCCGTCGCCCGCGTTCGGACCAGGCGACTCGGAAGGTTTGGCCCCAGGCGCGTGTTTGTCAGCCGGCTGTCCGCTCGAACCGCGGTTGCGGGCACTCATGCGCGGCCAGCGCTGCGCCAATGGTGTCGCGAGCACGCAGCACAGCAGCAGCACGGCCAGGCCCACACGTCCCCAGCCGAATCCGGCCCCCGCCCCGGCCAGCAGCGCCCAGCCCAGCGCCGCCGCGCCCAAGAGCGCCATGGCGATGCCCTGAGTGCGAGGACGCAGGTGAATGGGGGTGCGCGCCCACGTCCACGCCGGCACGGGCAATCGCCCAAGCGCGATGAGAATGCCCAGCGCCACGAACGCGATGCCAGCGCCGCCGACCACCTGCGCGCTGAGCGCGAACGCATTCAGCACGGTGGTCGTGGTGGCGGTCACATACGCCACCGCCGCGACCAGCGCCACGACCAGCAGCGTCACCAGGACCAGTCTGTTTCCTGCGCCGGCCGGCTGTTCTACGACAGGCGCCCGACCGGCGCGTGTCAGGGGATGCCATACGTCCGGAGAGCCGGGGCTGCGCGCCGTGGGGACGCGCATAAGCATCCAGATGCCCGCGCTCATGGCCGCGAACACGGCAAGCGCCAGCGCCTGCACGATCCACTTGGGGAGGTGCCACTCCTGGATAGGGAGGATCAGGAACAGTGGGAAGGCGAAGACGCAGGCGATTCCCAGGCACCCCAGCGCCGTGCCGCGGGAGAAGCGATTGGGAAGCGGGCCAGTTTCAGGCGCGCCGCGATCAGGTGCGTTCATCCGGCAGGTCTCCGCCACCAGCATCGACGCGGCATTCCGTGACTGTGCGCCGCGACCACGACATGGTACACCACAATCGCAGTGCGGCGCCGAATCGCCGGCTATGGTCCGCACGGGGGGAGTGTGCCCCAGCGACGGGCTCAGAGCACGAGTCCCGGGTCGGGCGCGAAGTCTGCTGGCGGAAAGGCACGGGGCATAAAGCATTGTTGGAGGAGATTCGCCGCCATCCACAGCGCCAGGTAGAGCGCTACACCAGACGGGATGGTGAGGCAGATGGCGAACGTGAGTGCGGGCATGATGAATTGCTGGGTCGAAACGACTCGGTTGGGACCCAGAGCCGCGTTCGCCGTGCGCTGGCCGCGCTGGCTGGCAAGCCGCAGTTGGAGGAACGCGCACAGCGCCGCCAGGATGGGCAGAATCAACAGTTGGTCTGGCGTGGCCAGATTCGTCCAGAGGAACGTCGTGCCCGGCAAGGCGTCCAGGCGGGGGATGAAGGGATAGATCTCACTGTTGATGCGCGCCAGGTGCTGCGCCGCCATTTCGCCGGGACGTGTGAGCAGCACGGCACGCAAAACATCGTTGAGGACAAAGAGAAACGGTAGTTGGAGCAACAGCGGCAAACATCCGGTGAATGGGCTGATACCAAGCGTGCGGTAGAGCGCTTGTTGCGCTGCCATCAACTCCTGCGGCTGCCCCTTGTAGCGGCGCTGTAGCGCTTGCAACTGCTGGGCCAACCCCTGCATGATCATGCTCGCGCGCAGCTGCCGGCGAGTCACGGGCGTCAAAACGGCCTGGATCAGCAGCGCCAACAGCACGATGGCGAGAGCGTACGCAGGCAGCGTGGGTATGGAGGCGCGGACGACTTGCTCCAGCGCGATCAGGGCGTTGAAGATTGGCAGATAGAGCACGTAGTAGTAGGCGGCATGGATCGCGTCCCCCAGCGCCACGAAGAGCTGCGCCAGAGATTGGCCGAGGCTACTCATGACTACTCTCCTCGTTCGTCGCGCGCCATTGGTGGCACGTCAGGCGGGGCGAGAGGGCGGCGAGTCGTCGCGAAATACGCCCATGTAGACGAGATCAATGTAGTGGCCATCGCTCCACACGTGGTCGCGCAGCCTTCCCTCTTCGACAAAGCCGCAGGCACGGTACGCACGGATGGCGCGCTCGTTGGTGCCGTTGACGGTCAGCCAGACTTTACGCACGTTGCGCAGGCGGAAGGCATAATCGAGCAGCACGCGCACCGCGTCGCGACCGTAGCCCTTCCCTTGATAAGCAGGATCGCCAATACCGATGCCGAGCTGGCAGGTGAGGGACGCCTGGTTGAAGTCGAACAACCCGCAGGTGCCGATGAACACGCCGTCAGCCTCGATGGCGAAGTGCGCGCCATCGCGGTCACCGTGCGCCAGGCGCTCGTCGAACTGTGCCTCCAACCGTGGGAGGGATATTGGCTCCCAGGGGTCACCACCAGCAGCCAGCTCAAACGCGACATCATTGTTGAATTGCCACTGGCGCTGCAGATCGTCGCGGCGCATGGCCCGCAGTATCACTTTTTCACCCTGGAGCACGCGACACCAACCCTTCCCAAATCGAAAAGCATGGACCATGCGTGCGTGATGGCGAGGAGCACGCGACCGGGGCGAGTATAGCACATGCGCGGCGGGGTGCAGACACCGTGGACCGACACCCTGCACGTTACAGGTTCCCCAAAAAGCGGGGGTCTGCAAGACGCCGGCGATTGCAATCGCGCCTGGATGGCCGCCGGCCGCGAAGTCCGCCGCCGCGGACTCGAACCCCTTGTTTTGAGTGGAACCCACGTCACACGCTCGCTCGCGCATCGTCCTCGCCCATGATATGCTCACCCACAAAACCCATCGTGGAGCCGTAACCTCCGGGCGTATAAACTTTGAGGCCATTCGAGAGACGTAGCGCATTCGCGTAGCGTGGGCAGGCCTCAATCCGGGGGTGGGGCGATGACAGTGCGGAGGCGATTGGTGGACAGCGAAGATCCACGTGCTGTAGCACCGGCGCCGAACGTGCCTCGACTTCAGCAGTTCTATGAAGAGAACCTCGCGGCGGTGTACCGCTTCGTATACAGTAAAGTGGGCAACCGTGAAGAGGCGGAAGACCTGACGTCGCAGGTCTTCATCAAGGCTGTCAGGACCCTGGATCAAGCGCGTGGCGCCGAAAGCGTCCAGAGCTGGCTGTTTCAGGTCGCGCGCACGACGATCGCGGATCACTGGCGGCGCTTTTACCGTTTGCGCATCAACTCGCTGGATGATTTACTGGAGGCTGGCTGGGAGGGACCGGCGGACCAGAAAGAAAGCCCGCACTCGGTCGAGCCCGAGCGGCGCGCGCAGCGGATACTCGCGCGGCTGCCGGAGCGCTACCGCGAGGTGCTGACATATCGGTTTCTGCTGAACTACTCGATTCGGGAGACGGCCGAAAAGATGGAGCTCAGCGAGGCCAACGTGAAGGTGTTGCAATTCCGCGCGCTCAAGAAAGCGGCGACTCTCCAGCAAGATGGAGACTAGCAGGATAGAACGGCTGATCACGCGCGCATCGGCCAGCACTCAGACGGACAGGTGAGACATCATGGACCAGCACGACGACCCCACCGCCGCCCAGCGGGGTGACCAGCACAATGAGGCCGTTGCGCGTGGTGACGAGCGGTGGAACGATGCAACGGAGCGGGTTGAGGATTACCTGCGACTCGAAGAGCATATCGAGCAGCTGCAGGCCGACCGTCGTCCGCATCGTCCGCGCCGGCTGTCCCCTCTGCAGGCACGCGTGTATCAGATGGCGGCGCTGTTCCGGTCGGCCGCGCCTGGTGCGGCCCAGCCCGACCCAGCCTTCGCGGCCCAATTGCGCGAACGGTTGGAGCGGGAGGTGCGCGGCCAAGGCTCTGGGCGACGGCTTATCCGTGGGCCGAACATCTCACGTCGCGGCTTGCTCGCGGGGGGGCTGACGGCGGCGGCGGCGGCGGCGGGGTTCGCGGTGGGCGCTGCCGTCGAGCGGCCGCAGGGCCCGGGCCAACCGCACTCACAGGATGCCCAGTTGGTCGGAGAAACCGGCTCGTGGGTCGCCGTGGTGGCCGTCGAGGCGATCCCGGTTGGAGGTGTGCGCCGCTTCATCACCGATCAGATCGTGGGATTCGTGCGCCACACCCCGAGCGGGTTCGTCGCGCTCTCGGGCGCATGCACGCACATGGGCTGTCTGGTCGCCTGGAACGGGGCGAGCCGGACCTTCGACTGCCCGTGCCATGGGGGCCGGTTCCTGGAGACCGGCCAGGCCGCTCCAGCATCGCCGGTGGCCTATCGGCCGCTGCCCGCCATCCAAACCAAGGTGGACGCCGGAAAAGTGTGGGTCTACCTACCTGCGCCATCAGCCGCCACATCATCCACTACCACGGGCCCTGGCCCCGATCCCTATCGTAAGCGTGCGATCGGCACGCCGTCGAGCTGATCGCGCGACCCGAAGGGCAGTGTGCGGCGAGTGTGCTGCCACGACGTGGTATGCTGCTGGTGCCGGATGCTGGGTTGGCATTCGGGACGCTCGATCACCATGCGCGACGTGAGGGTGCCCTGTGGCGCAGCAGCCTTCTCCACCAGTCCCTGAGGCCGCAATAGATGCTGGCGAGGCGGCCGCGCCGGCCCGCGCACGCGTGTCACGGCGCGCGGCGCTGGCGATGGCGGGCGGGCTCGCGGCCGTGCTTGGGCTCGGCTGGCTGGCAGACGCCCTGGCGCAGGCCCCACTCGCGGCGCCACTTCCGCGCGATACGATACGGCAGGTAGGGGGATACCGGGTCAGCCTCACCTTCGCGCCATCCACCCCGATGGCTGGACGGCCTGTCTCGATGACGGCCGCGATTACGAGTGCCGGTGGAGCGCCACTGGTCGATGCGCGGGTGACGATGCGCGTGCTGATGGTGGCCATGGACATGAGCACCCCATGGCTGTCCGCTCTGCCGGTGGGCGGTGGCCGCTATGTCACGACCGTGGCAGTGCCGATGAGCGGGGCGTGGAACGCCGAGGTCAAGGTCGCGCCGCCTGGGAGCGCCACGGCTTCCGCTGACTTTCCATTCAGCGTGCGCTAGCGCGCGGTCAGATGCGGAAGCGCGAGGGCAAGATGCGCATGGACTCGCGATATTTTGCCACGGTGCGGCGGGCCACGCTGAGCCCGCGTTCGGAGAGCAGAGTCGAGAGATCTTCATCGCTCAGCGGTCGCTGTGGGTCTTCGCTCTCGATCAGCTCACGCAGCGTGTCTTTGGTGGCAAGCGAGCTATCGAAGAAGTCGTCGAAGGGGATGGTGCGGCCGGCAGGCAGCAACACGAACTTGTTGGCGGTCGCCCGGCTGACCGTCGATTCATGCAGTCCCACGCGCTCGGCCAATTCGCCCCGGGTCAGTGGACGGAGATGGCGCACGCCCTTGTCCAGGAAGTCGTATTGCAGCTCAATCAGGGCGTCGGAGATGCGGCGCAGGGTGTCCCAGCGCTGGCGCACGCAATCGATGAAGAACCTGGCGCGTGAGGAGTAATGGCGGACGTGCTGTCGCTCGCTCTCGCTCATGGAGCGCGCATGGCCGTTGTTGCTGAGGGCCTGATAGGTGGGATGAATGCCGAAGCGGAAGCGACGCTCTTCGATGACCTCGGCCTCGAATCCAGTGGCTGTCCGGCGGATGACCACATCGGGCTTGATGAGCACCGCCCCGCCTGTGCCGCCGTCCACATCCGACGTCAGGCCGTCCTCGAAGGCGTGGGCTGGGAACGGGTTGAGATTGGCTTTGATGAAGCGCCAGGCGCGTTTGACCTGGGTGCTGGTCACGTTGATCTGGCGGCCGATCTCCAGGAAGTGGTGCTCCCCCAGCTCGTCGAGATGGCTTTCGACGAGCCGTTCGGCGAGCGGATAGGGCATGCCGCGCTCGCGAAACGCGCGCAGTTGAATCAGCAGGCACTCGCGCAGGTCACGCGCGCCGATGCCAATGGGATCGAGACTCTGCAAGGCGGCCAGCACCGACTCGACGCGCTCGCACTCCACTTCGAGCGCCTCGGCGGTATCGTCTACGCTGACCGTGACGTAGCCATGCGAATCCAGGCTGCCAACCAGGTACTCCGCGATCGGTTGATCCGCCCAGGGTAAGATGGCGCCAAGCTGCACCTGCAGGTGCTCATGTAGGGTACCGCCTGCCCGCACGAAGTTCAGGGGGTCGTAACCTTCGTCGTCGCCTGGAGCGGCCAGATCGAGCACGTGTGACTCGCGAAAGTCGTCCCACTCTTCGAGGTCGCCGAGCGCGCCGCTCGCGTTGCTCTCTGGCGATGCCGAGTCACACGACGGGCAGCGCCCGTTGGCAAGCGGAGTACCGCACCGCAGACATTGCTCCAGCTCCTCGACTTCCAGGGCAGGATCCTCGATCAGCTCTTGCGCGATGCTTTGTTCCAGCTCCTCGGCAGAACACTGAAGGATCTTGATAGACTCGATGAGCTTGGCCGAGATGTTGAGCGACTGCTGTTGCACAGGACTCAGCGACTGGTCCAGGTACATTGACGTCTCCCGTGCCAGTTCTATCAGTGGCCCGACTGCTCGCACGCCGTCGTCCACCCCTCGCTTGTGTCTCGCTCAGATCAGTATACCAGCAATGGCACTCCAGCGAAAGGGCGCGCGGACGGACGTATGGCAGGCATGCTGGCGGAAAGATCAGTCGTCGTCTGTGGCGGCCTCGCGCGAAAGCCATCCGGGATCCGCCAGCGCCGCTCGGGCTGCCGCCTGCTCCGCTTCGCGCTTATTGCGTCCCTCGCCCTGGGCCAGCACGCGCTCGCCCAGCACGACCTCGACGGCGAAGTGTGGCTCGTGACCGGGGCCTTCCGTGCTGACGACGCGATAGGTTGGGGTGATGCCCAGACGCGTTTGCGCCTGGTCCTGGAGCAGGGACTTGTCATCCCGCAGCTGGCCGCCCGCGAGCACTCGATGCGCCTCCGCCAGCAGCATGGGCTCGACGAACGTCTTGACGGCGGCGATGCCCCCGTCCAGGTATAGTGCGCCGAGGATGGCCTCGAACGTAGAGGCCCAGACACGGTCGCGCAGCGACGCTGGCGTGTGGCCCCGTCCGAGCCGGAGGTGCTTGCCCAGATCCAGGCCGCGGGCGAAGGTGGCCAGCGTGCTGGTCCTGATGAGAGCCGCGCGGGCCATCGTCAGGTCGCCTTCGCTGGCCTGGGGCGCCAGGGTGAACAGCATGTCCGCGGCGAGGTAGCCCAGCACCGCGTCGCCCAGGAACTCCAGCCGCTCGTTCGATTGGGTTCCCGGCTGAGGCGCCTCGTTGACGTACGAGCGGTGCGTCAGCGCCTCCGCAAGCAGCTGCGGCTGATGGAACGTGTGGAGCAGCACGGGCTCCAGCGCCGCAACGGAGTCCGTCCAATCTGCCGACGGGGGACGGCTCATGGAGCGAGCGCGCGACGGCTGGGACCGACCGGCTGGAGCATCCACGTGTTGCTCGGCGTCCTGATCATCTGCCATGATAGTCGCTCATTCCACCAGCAGGAAGTCGCCGGGGATGATCTCGCCGATTTGATGGCCTGACACGCCCGCGCTGAGCAGCGCCGCCTTGGCCGCTTCGATCGCGTTCGGGGCCACGGCGGCCAGCAGCCCGCCCGAGGTCTGCGGATCGAACAGGAGGCGGCGATCCACCGTATCCACATCGGGTCCGAAGCGGACGTGCGGCTCCAGATAGCGGCGGTTGCGATTGGTGCCGTCCGGCGTGAAGCCCGCCCTGGCATACGCGCGCGCGCCGGCGAGCCAGGGAATCTCGCCGAGCTCAAAGCGCGCGCCGGTCGCGCTCTGGCTTGTCATTTCCCAGGCGTGGCCCAGCAAGCCGAAGCCCGTGACATCGGTGCAGGCGTGCAGATCGGCGCCAATCGAGCGCAGGGCGCGCGCCGCGTCCCGGTTCAGGCGCGTCATGCACTCGATCGCGACCGCGAGATCATCCTCCGAGACTTGCTGTTGCTTGTGCGCTGTGGTGATGACGCCCGTGCCGAGCGGCTTTGTGAGCAATAGTCCATCACCTGTGAGCGCTCCACCTTTGGTGAAGATATGGTCCGGGTGTACGGTGCCGATGGCGACCAGCCCATATTTGGGCTCGCGGTCGATGATGCTGTGCCCGCCGGCCACGACGGCGCCCGCTTCGCGCACCTTGTCGCTGCCGGCACGCAGGATCTCGGTGAGCAGATCTTTGTCCAGGTCCTCAGGCCAGGCGACGAGATTGAGGCAGAACAGTGGCTCGCCCCCCATCGCGTAGATGTCGCTGAGGGCATTGGCGGCGGCAATCGCGCCGAAGGCGCTGGGGTCGTCCACCACAGGGGGAAAGAAGTCCAGCGACGCCACGACGGCCTGTTGATCGTTCAGGCGATACACGGCAGCGTCATCCACGGCATTCAATCCCACCAGAAGATTTTCCGGCGGGGTGCCGACCAGTTCAGTCAACGGACGCAGGACCTGCGCCAGGGCATCGGGGCCCATCTTGGCCGCTCAACCCGCGCAACTGGCGAGCGTCGTCAATCGAACCTTTCTGCCTGGGGCCATGCATTCGCCACCTTTGCTGTAGCTGGGCGCGCTCACGAGTGGGCGTAACTACTATTGTACGCGTTCAGGTGTGCCGTGGGCCA
>CAYQFU010000067.1:0-3183 GCA_964416775.1 uncultured Ktedonobacterales bacterium | reverse complement strand
GGAGGTGATACTTTGGCCCGCTGGTTGCGACTGCTCCCGAGGCTCGTGTGGCTGGGCGGGGCGATCGGTCACGGCCACAGCCATGGTCACGGGCGCACCAGCCTGGACGCCAGCGCGCCTGACGCGGCACGCGTGGCGAGCAGCTCCGGCATGGAGCGGAGGCGAGAGGGAACGGCACTATGCAGAGGTCCATCGAGTGGACGTGGACGCGCCAGTGGACGCGGGTGCTGCGCGCCGTTGCGTTATGCGGAACGCTCGCGGTGGCGGGCTGCACCGCGGCGAGCGCGTCTGGCGGATTCAGCAATAGCGGCCAGGCCATCATGATTGTGATCGCGCGACAGCCCGTGTATGCGCAACCCAACTGCACGCAAGCCAACGGCACGGTGTTACAGCCAGGGAGCAATGTGATTGATGTGGGGACGATGGGCACGAACTGCGAGGAGATTGTCTACGTCACGCACGGCAGCTACAGTGGACTCGGGTATCTACCGATCTACGGCATGCGGCGAGCGGCAGGCGGCGTGCGCTGTGTGGCGGACGTGGACTGCCATTTGCGCGCTGGCCCCGGCGCCACCTTCGAGGCGGTGGGCGCGCTGGCCCCCAGCGCCAGCGCCAGGGGATACGGCACCACCACGACGAACGCGATCATTACCGACGGCACGAATTACGATTGGTGGGAGGTGATAGATCCGGCCGACGGGAACCGCGCCGACATCTATGGGGCGAATTGTCAGGCGTTTTGAGTGCGCCATGCACACCGAGGGGCATCGAAGCGAAACGTCCGGTATCAATAGCATGAGGGTGGGCGCATGATTGGCCCACCCTCATCTGCGATGTGGCGGCGCGAACGTGCGACGCGGACTACGCCTCGACGGCCGCCGGCTCCTTCTTGCTGGCACCCAGCAGCGGCAGAACGCTGCTCAGCGTCTCGACAGCGCGAGGCGCCTGCGCCTGATACTGCTCTGTAGCTTGCCGGGCGACCTCGCCGCCGATCTTGCGAGCCTGCACCGCCAGCTCTGCCGCAACTTTGCTTCCCTGCACGGCCCACGCGCTCGCGATCTTCGAGCCCCTGGCGCCGAGCTCCGCCGATGTCCTGGCCAGTTTCAGAGCGGTTGCGCGGTTCTCCTTGCGCGACAATGCCACGGCCGCCGTCACACCAACCAGACCCAGCGCCGCGCCCGCAACCAGCGCGGCCACCTGCGCACGCTTCATCGGATTTGCTCCCTTTCGTCTTCTCGTGAGATTCGACGCGCACGGCACGGTGCCGCGGCGGTTTCGCCGAATCTTCATTGCCCACGCAGACCTATCGCGTGCATGCCCCCGTCAAGGGAGTGCTTGTCTGCCATCACTTATTACGTGCGGTTGGGCGTGATAGTTGCAGAGCTACGCGCGGGCTACCCGCTTTAGCTGGGAGGAGAGATGGGTGGGTCGCCCGGTGGATCCGCTCCAGGCGCTGTATCCGGAGGCGGGGGCGTGGCCTGTGGCAACGTATCGCCCCAGCCGTTCCCTGGCGCGTCCGCGGATGCGCGCTCGGGTGGACGAGGGGCGGGCGATGGGCCGTGCATGGGCGGGGTCTCGCCCGCACGCGGGCCGCGCACGTTCACCAACCAGGCGCCTGCGGGGCCCGCCGGGACTTCTGGCGAGCGCTCACGGCTCCAGCGCAAGGCATCCGCGAGCTCGGCGACGGAAGTGGGGCGTCGCGTGGGCTCGCGTTGCAGCAGCCAGAGGACTACGTCCTGTACGTCCAGTGGGATGTCCTGCCGATAGCGCGTGGGGGGAGGCGGGTCGGCGACCATGCGCCGCGACGCGGCCGCCAGCGGTGTGTCGGCCTCGAACGGCAGCCGCCCGGTAAGCAGCTCAAATAGGACGATGCCCAGCGCGTAGAGGTCGCTCGCGGGATCACCTGGCTCGCCCATCACCTGCTCTGGCGACAGGTAGTCCGGGGTCCCCAGGACCTGCCCCGTGACCGTCAAGGTCGTATAGTCTCCGCCTACCTGGCGAGCGATGCCAAAGTCGGTCAGCTTCGCCAGCAGCTCGATGTGCGAATCGACCAGCATGACATTCTGTGGCTTGACGTCGCGATGCACGACGCCGAGGGCGTGCGCGGCGCCCAGTGCGGCGCAGAGCTGCTCACCCAGGAGCCAGACCCAATCGATGGGCAGTGGCCCATATTTGCGCACCAGCTCTTTGAGGTTGGGGCCAAATACGTATTCCATCGCGACGTACGGCACGGGCTGGTCGTCGTCCGAGGCCCAGGGCACGCGACCGGCCGCGGCGGGCGCCCTGGAGTAGCCGTAATCCAACACACGCACCACGTGCCGGTGCGAGAGGCTTGCCGCCAAGCGGGCCTCCCGGCGGAATCGGCCGGCGGCCTCTGGAATCTGCGGCCCGGTCGTTCGCAGCACCTTCACGGCGACGATGCGGCCGGTGTGCTCGTCCACGCAGCGGTAGACCAATGCCGTGCCGCCAAGGCCCACGCGGGCGAGCACGCGATAGCGGTCCGCGATGGTGATAGTGCTGCCGCCCGGGTCGGTGATCTGTGCCGCGCCCATTCGCGTTCCTCGTCTCTGCCAGTGATGATGCGCCATTGCTGCGCGCTGCCGACGCTGGCGGCGCCAGTCCTCGCGAGCCGGTCTCGAACGGCCTCCGGCCAGTGCAACCCGCCTGGTGGCACTCCGCGGATGCGGCACTGCCGTTCGGCTGTGTCCCGCAGTGATGTTATCCGGTCCGGCTACTGGGGGTCAAGGGGCCAGGCTGTCGCCTGGTGCGTCCCAGCATACCGCGAACGATGGCGGTGAGGGGCGAGTGGCTCATCCGCGGGGGCGCGGGACGTGGAGTGACACGGAGGGGACGGAGTGACACGGAGGACACGAAGGGCACACGGAGTTGCACGGAGGAAGCTATAGGCGAGGGCGAGCGGGGTGGTAGCAGCAAGGTTGCGCAATTGAAGTTGCGCTGGTAAGCCTTGAGGACGAGATGGGTAGTGGAGCGATGCAGGGAGGGGCGAGCGATGGGTGAGGGGGACCAGCCGCGCGACGGAGATCGCGCGGGTCTGGCAGCAGCTACGCCAGCAGGATCAGCAGGCGGCTGACCAGCTGCGCGGGGTTCTGGTGCAACGGGCGAAGAGCGGTAAGTTCCAGTGAGGCGCCCACGAGCGCCGAGCGATAGGGGCGTCACACGCGA
>CAYQFU010000066.1:0-23242 GCA_964416775.1 uncultured Ktedonobacterales bacterium | reverse complement strand
CGCTGTTCGGCTCAGGGATCTCCTCGCCATCGTCGCGCGTGCCTTGCGCATGCCGTGCACAAGCAGCTCGACACGCCGTGAGCGCCCGTACCACCTGCCAGCCATCCTTTCCGTTCGCGCCTCGCTCGCACAGAATGGGATGTCATGTGCCACATGACGGCATGCGGCGGTGTTAATGAGAGGAGCGACACAGGGTGGACCAATTCGAGACGCGGGCGGAGCTGATCGCGGCGCTGCGGGCCAGCCGGGCGGAGCTGGAGGCGGCCATCGCCGAAGTCGGCGAGACGCGCATGACGGAGCCGGGCGCGGACGGCCTGTGGTCGGTCAAAGATGTGCTGGCGCACATAGCCGAGTACCACGACTTCGCCGCCGCCGAGCTGGCACGGATTGCTCGCGGTGAGCCGCCCGACTACGCGGAAATCGAGCGCGAGCGGGAAGCCGGAATGTTCGACACCGATACGCGCAACGCCTATTACGTCGAGCAGTACAAAGACATGCCACTCGATGAGGCGCGCGACTGGGCGCGGCGCGCCTTCGATCAGCTGATCGCCGCGCTGGAAGCCATGCCCGAGGAGACGCTGCGCCAGCACAGCGACTGGTGGACGGGCGGCGCGCCACTGCTGCACGCCCTCGATGCGCCGCATGATGCCCACCACGCGCGCGATATCCGCGCCTGGCTGGCGAGAGGCCAGTAGACGCGCCAGCGAGCGGTGGTCTGATACCAAATCTGGTTGCAGCCTTGCGCCTTCGTCCGGCGGGCGTCCACCGGACGCCCCTACAATGCGCGAGCGCTCATGCCGATCTGGTATGAGCGGCCGTGCGGGCGAAACGAGCGCAGATGCGGCTGTATGGGCGCATCTGCTACAATCGTCACGTGACACATTGACCTGAATTCACGCACAACGAGGTATCGCTCGCATGGCCGCTCGCAAATCGCGTCCCACGTTCTCGATCGAAGACATCGCCGTCACCCCAGCGCCCGGCATGAAGATCCCCGGCTCGTTCGCGTTCAGCAAGGACGACCGGCTGCTGACCTACCTGGCCGGAACGGGCACGCCGCCGGTGCAGTCGCTGCACGCGCTCGACACAGGCACCGGCGCGGTCTCCTTGCTCGTGACGCCACCAGGTGGAGGCACGCGTGAGGAGACGCTCTCGCCGGAGGAAGAGCTCCTGCGCCAGCGCGAGCGCAGCCTGAACCTTGGCCTGACACGCTACAGCCTGGCCCAGTATTCAGAGCGCATCCTCGTCCCGCTCAATGGCGATATCTACGTACAGGACAGCAGCGGCGCGCCACTGCGCCAGATCTTCGACCACGCGGGCGGGGCGCCCGCACTCACCCCCGCGCTCTCACCCGACGGCTCACAGGTCGCCTACGTGCGGGAGGGCGAGGTGTACGTGATCTCGGCGGAGGGTGGCGAGCCGCGGCAGCTCACGCATGGGGCGCGTGAGGCCGGGGTAGCGCACGGGGTGGCCGAGTATGTCGCGCAGGAGGAGCTGGACCGGCGCGAGGGCTTTTGGTGGTCGCCGGACGGGCGCTGGCTCGCCTTCACCGAGATGGACGAGCGCCACATCCCCATCTACCGCATCATGCATCAGGGCAAAGACGTAACGGGCGAGGAGGCGCAGGAGGATCACCGCTATCCCTTCGCCGGCAAGCCCAACGCCATCGTGCGCCTGGCCGTGGTGCCGGCCGCGGGCGGCGAGCCCGTCTGGCTCGACTTCAACACCAGCACGGACGATTACCTGGCGCGGATGTTCTGGTGGAAGGACGGCAGCCCTGGCGCCATCTGGCTCAATCGCGCGCAGACCGTCGCGGAGGTGCTGCGGTTTGACCTGCAGAGCGGCAAGCGCAAAACGGTCCTGCGCGAGGAAAGCCATCCCTGGTTCAATCTGCCGCGGCGTGCCCTGGCGCTGCTGGCCGACGACAGCTTCATCTGGCCGTCGGAGCGCTCGGGCTTCCGCCATCTCTATCTCTACGACCGCAAGGGCAAGCTGGTGCGCCAGCTCACGAGTGGAGAATGGCCAGTGGACGCCATCGCGGGCGTGGACGAGTGTGACAAGCAGGTGTATTTCACCGCCGGCCGCGAGACGCCGACGGAGTCCCACCTCTACGCGGCGCCGCTTGGCGGCGGCGATCCGCGGCGCGTCACCCAGGAGCCGGGCATGCACGACGTGACGCTCGACCACGGCTGCCACCGCTTCGTGGACGTCTACAGCGCGCTCGACCGTCCCCCCACCATCACGCTGCGGTCGCTGGCGGACGGGATGGTGCTGCACACGGTCCACACCCCCGACGATCCACGCCTGACCGCGTTCAAGCTGGAGCCGCCGGAGCTCGTGACGCTGCGCAACCACGAGGGCACGCTGCTCCATGGGGCGATCTATCGCCCGCCAGTCAGCTTTGGGCCGGGTCCACATCCCACTATCGTGTCGGTCTATGGGGGACCGCACGCCCAGACCGTCACCAACAGCTGGAGCCTGACCGCCGCGCTGCAGCTGCAGTACTTGCGGTCGCTGGGCTACCTCATCTTCCGGCTGGACAATCGCGGCAGCGCGCGCCGGGGCCTGGCGTTCGAGAGCGCCATCGCGCGACACATGGGCACGGTGGAAGTGGACGACCAGGTGGACGGCGTGCGGTGGCTGGTGGACCAGGGACTGACCGATCCCGAGCGCGTAGGCATTACTGGCTGGAGCTATGGCGGCTACATGACGCTGATGTGCCTGGCGAAAGCGCCGGACACGTTCTCAGTGGGTGTGGCGGGCGCGCCGACGACCGCCATGGACGGCTACGACACAGCGTATACCGAGCGCTACATGGGCACGCCGCAGTCGAACCCGGAGGGCTATGCGGTGAGCAGCGTGCTGAGCTACGCGGACCAGATGCGGGGCAAGCTGCTGATCGTCCACGGCATGCTGGACGAGAACGTCCACTTCCGGCACACCGCACGGCTCATCAACGCGCTGACGCGCGCCCGCCGGCAGTATGACCTGGTGATCTTCCCCGACGAGCGCCACATGCCGCGGCACCTGCCCGACCGCATCTACCAGCACGAGCGCATCGTCGGCTACTTCACGCAGCATCTGACGCGGCAGTGAGGAAGGAGCATGCACCCCATCAGCACGGCACAGGCGACGCGCTGCAGCCCCCGCTGAACGGCGCTGCAGGGGTGAGTGAAGGCAGCGCCCAGGCGGCATCCCTCAGCTCGTAGGCCAGTAGCAGCAGTGCAACGTATGCGAGCATCACGAGGAATGCCGTCCTGGTGCGCGATGGCCGCGCCGCACTCAACAGTCCGCTCATGCTCATGGCCTCAACTCCTTCCCTGTCGCGAGAACGCCGCCAGTCGTGCACCTATTCTAGCAGAATGGCGACTGTCTCGCGCAGTGAAGTGAGCAGATGCTGCCCCCAGGTGCGCGCGGCCTCATTTCATGCGGCATTGGACAGCAGAAGCCATGGTGAGGCGGACGCTAACATGGAAGCGGGACGGAGCTGCATCCCATGTAGTGTGGCGCTGTGGGCGCACGGGGCGGGAGCGTCCAGACGGCATCGCTCAACACTGAGAGCCACAGGATCAGCACGACGCATACAAGGAGAATGAGGAGCTCCACCCGACGCCGCGCGCGGCGCATGGCACCGGACCACGACACATCAGCCAAAAGCAAGGTCGCACTCATAGCCATCAGCTCCTTCAGGTCAAACTTGGCCACGATAGATCACGAGACTCATCCAGCGTCGGAATCCATCTCGCTAGCATGGAGCAGCGCGCGCCGCGCCCAGACGCCAAGCGCGGGAACTTCGCTTTTCTCCACGATATCCAGCGCCTGCCGATAACACTTCAGAGCACTCGAGTGTTCACCCCGTGCCTCCAGCTCTTGCCCCAGCGCTGTGACGGCCTGAACCCGTAGCGGCAAGTCGTCACACTGCTCCGCCGCGCGCAGCACGGCCTCGATGGTCGGAATGACATTGGTCTCGGGCCGGCGCGCGCGCTCCCATTGCGCGCAGGCGACCACGGCAATACCCTCGACGCTCGCATTGCCAGCTTCGCGCGCCAGCGTGGCTGCCGATCGGACATACGGCCCGGCGAGGGTAAGCATGGCGTCGCGTCCCTGCACGTCACCGCCCGTGGGAAACGACTCCGCGATGTCGAGTGCGATCTCGGCGACGATGGATTGAATGCGGGACGTCGCGGCGGGAGCGTTCAATCCAGCAAACACATCGGCGGCGGCCATAGCTGGGCCAAGGGCGCGCTCCGGCTCGCCGCGCCAGCGAAGCAGCAGCGCACTCAGCCATTCGAGCGTCGCGGCCTGGCGCTGGTGGCCCGCCACCTGACCGACCAGCGGGCGCGCTTCGTCCACGTGGCGTGCGGACTGCTCGTAGTGCGCCACCATGAACTCGGAGGCGGCCAGCTCGAGCAGTACGTCCAGGGTGAAGGCGGCATCGTGCGGCTGATGCTGGTGGGCGGCCGGCACGACATCGCGCACGAGGCTCAGACTCGATCCCTGGTCATCAGCGGCAGCCCGATAGCGCCATCGCCTGCCATTGAGTGCGCCGCGCAGATAGAACAACTCGACGAGTGCACCGGTGTCGGAGAGGTGAACAGCCAGATCCAGGGCGTCGTCCAGGTGAGCTATTGCTCGCGCGTCGTCTTCCGTGGCAGCATAGGCGAGCGCCAACACATAGAGCACGCGCAGGTATTGACGGGCTGTCATGGGATGATGCAAGCAGGTGTTCACGTAGGCACGCGCAGACTGAAAGTGGGTGACATCCTGCGGACCCGACCGCAGCACGGCATACGCGCGGATAAGCGCGCGGGCGACAGCGGGCGAGTATTTCGCATCGAGGTGCCACGCAGGGTCATCAGGGATGTGCAGCGAGCGCACAATCGCGGCCTGGGGCGCCGCGGACGACAGGAGCACAGTGGGTATATGGTCGTGGTCGTGGTCATGGTCGTGGTCATGCCTACGATCCTGCCAGGGCGTGCTGGGCTGATCGGACCAGAGCTCACCGGCAGCTGCCGGTGACACGTCCCACACGGGGGTGAGTCCGCCGCCCGTCTCACTGTTCTGGTTGTGATCCGCATCAAGATCAGTCCTGGCCTCAACTGGATCCTCAGGCGGATCGCCAAGCGCGAGGTCGAGACGCGCAACTGTGCCGACAATATCGTCCACCGTGATGACTGGCGGCTCATCGGGACCCGGGCTCAGGTGCTCGCGCAAGGCGTCATCCACGACGTCATAGGTGGCGAGCAGGGCCTGGCACCAGGCACACTCCGCCAAATGGGCACGGACGGAGATCTCTTCGTCTACGTCGAGACCCCCAGCGTTGAGCAAGGGCACGAGGCGCTCGAAGAGGGCGCACAGCGGTGTGGGCACGGGATTGGAGAAAGGATGCTTGCGAATGTGCTTGCGGGAACTCATCCAGGCACCTGCCCTTCAGGACCACCATTATGGTCGAAATAGGCGTCGCGAAAGCGTTTCATCGCGCGAGCGAGCGCTTTCTTGGAGGCCTCGTAGGAGGGAAACCCAATGATGTCAACCAGCTCTTTGCAGGTGAAGCCTTCGATGCGAGTGAGCAACACACAGGCCGCATCTCGCCCTGCCAGCGAGTCTAGCGCCTTGCGCAACACTTCGCCTTCCGCGATGCGGTCCTCGAACCTCACCGGTTCGAAGAAGCGCTCCGGCTCAGCCGGCTCGATCTCCGCGGTGTCCAGCAGCGTCCAGCGCAGCCTGGCGCGATGGCGCATGTAGTCCTTCGCGCGCCAGGATGCCTCGCGGAACAGCCAGCGGCGTCGCCCGGCGGGATCGTCCGCCTGAAGAAACGGTGATTGCGCCAGCAGAACCTGGCGCCAGGCGCCCAGATAGACCGTCTGAGCGATGTCGCGAGCGGACTCAGAATCACGCACGAGGTGGCGAACATACCCATGAAGCCGTCCCTGCGTCTCTTCGACGAGCTTGCTGAACATCGCGGACGTGAGCGCCGTGGAGTGCGGATGGTGTTGCATGAGCCCCGGTGCCCTCCTGCGCTAGACACGAGAAAGTTCCCGTGTTCACTGCGTATACGCCTGAGACGGGCAAGCGGGGACACCTGGACGAAATGTTCATTATCGAAGTTACACATGTCGGGTTGATGCGAACGCGATAGGCGCCGCCGAGTGAGCGTCGCACGTCCGTGAAAGCTCGTGTATACTTGGAGCAGTGAGTGACCTGCGTGCGATCGGCTCTTACGCGTGCGCACCGTCTCACACAGCGCGTTCGAGGCCAGGTGAGGCTGGGCAGCGGCGTCGCATGCGCTGGCCCACGGTTCTCGATCAGGCGCCACATTCAGTTGAGGTGCTCTGTCTCGTAGGAGGCAGCGGAAGGAGACGCGTTCGTGCACAGAGTGGCCAATCCACGCTTGGCGACTGGGGCCAAGTGGCTCGCATTTGCGAGCTTCCTGTGCGCCATTGTCACGTTCTACCTCGGCCCTGAACTGGTCCGGTCGGTCTATCCTAACATCGTGCAGCGGATGACGGTTGGCTGGCTTGGTGCGCTGTGGTTCATGGTGTGGTGTGCAGTGTTCCTCTTTGTCGCCCACCGCAACCAGTAGCGTATCGTTCTCAGATGGCTAACCGACACGCCCGCCTCGGCTTCGGCCCTGGCGGGCGTCGTCGTGTGATGGCGCGTGCCGCTATCAGCGCGGCACTCGTGGCGCCTCCCAGAACAGCTGCAGGCGCGTGCCCTGAATTCGGCGTGTCATGCGGCAGGCTTGCGGCGGGTAGCCCTCCTGGCGCAGCTGCAGTGAGGAGTAGTGCCACACGTCCGCCCAGGAGCCATCACGCGCGGCGCGTACGACGATGCCCGTATGCTGCTCAGGCGGAGCGCCGACGCGTCCGGCCGGCCAGGACCACTGTACCCAGTCACCACGGCGGGCGTCGCTGGCGGCGCTGTGGCCGTGGACGCCTGGAGCGTGCGACTGTGGCGTACCATCTCCAGCGCGCCGGCATCGTCCAGAGGCATCGTTTGCTCAGGCATCGGCAGGTGGCTCCAATCGGCGCGGTAGATGGCTTCGGCGGTGTGCCAATCCTCGGCCATGATGACGACGATCTTGCCCTAGGCAATGGCAGGGGCAGCGATGGCCTGTACGACGTACGCGGGCACGGAGGCGCTATAGTCCGCGCGCTTCTCTTCCTCGCCAGCGTACACGCCCTGCGGATGGTGACGGCTGATCCATTGGCCCCAGCGGACCAGGTGCAGCTTGCCATCCATGCGCGTCTCGATACCTGGCTTGGCGGGGTCGTCCACAAAGAACAGGTGCATGGGATAACCCTGGCTGGCCAGCGGTTCGGTAAGCGCAGCGATGCGGGTGCCCAGGCCGCCGGCGATGACGTGGCTAGACGTCAGGTCCTTCAAAGCACAGCGAGACGAAAGCTGTGTACTCCGGGCAGATGCCGCTGCTGGGGATGGGCGGGCGCGCATGCCGCCGCTCGGACGCGGCGAAGAGATGGGGAAAGTGCAACAGCAGGCGCGCCCCGCCAAGCCAAATCAGCGCCAGGAGCGCAGCCACAGCAGCAGCACCGCCGCACCGCCCATCAGCCGGCGTTCGTGGCCCGCCGCGATGTAGCCCGCATATGTGTCCTGCCAGTCATACACGCTGCCGTCACTGTGGACCTGGCCCAGCGCCTGGCCCTGGGCATCGGTGAGCCTGCCATGAGCGTCCACCGCGCCCATCGGATGCGAACTATAGTCGAATACGCGCCCATCCAAAGCGACGAAGCCTACGAGGTCGCCCCGCACGTTGAAGACGCCACCATCGTCTTCGACGCGCCCCACCTGCTGAGCGTGGTCGTCATATACGTTCGCCATCCCCACCCCCGCGACCGCCGCCGCCGCGCTCGCCCACCTCATCACGTGCCGTGGTCGCTACGACGCGTCATCGCTCCCGCAGCGCGCAGGGGCATATCAATACGCGCACCGTCGGATGAGGGTCCAGCTGGCGCGGACGACATGGTTCGTCCACTTCGTGCTCGGTCTACATACACGAATCAACGCTCAAGCAGACGGCACATAACGCGGCTCCCCCAATCGGTAGCCGCTGTGTGGCAGTGGCGCACGCCCATGCCTGCACATCCTCGGCCGTCGTGCTATAGTGACAGGCGCGACGGTCGCGCGCGAGGCCGGGGGGAGTGGCACACATGCCCGAAGAGCGCAAGCTGGTCACGATCTTCTTCGCCGACGTCACGGGATCCACAGAGCTGGGTGAGACGCTGGATCCTGAGGATGTGCGCGCCCTGATGGGGCGCTACTACGACCATGCCCAGCGCGTCATCGCCAGCCACAGCGGCACGCTGGAGAAATTCATTGGCGACGCGGTGATGGCGGTGTTTGGGCTGCCGCAGGCGCACGGCGACGACGCCGAGCGCGCGCTGGCAGCGGCGGTGGCGCTGCACGCGGCCGTCGCCTCGGACGCACTCCTGAACGGGCGACTGCAGTTGCACGTGGGCGTGAACACGGGTGAAGTGGTCGCCACGAGCAATCCCGCCAGCGGCGACTTCCTGGTCACCGGGGACGCGGTCAACGTGGCCGCGCGGCTGCAACAAGCGGCGAACGCGGGCGAGATCCTGGCAAGCGAGCGCACGGCCACGGCGGCGCAGGCAGCGTTCCTCTTCGGACGCGACCGGCTGATCCGTTCCAAGGGCAAGAATCAGCGGTTGCGCGCCTTCCCGGTGGGGGCCATGCGACCGGAGCGGCGGCGAGCGCGACCGACCTTCGTGGGCCGTCAACAGGATCTGCAACAGCTCCACCTACTACGTGCACGGGCACTCGAGGAGCGCCAGCCGCAGCTGATCTCTATCGTGGCCCCGGCGGGTACCGGCAAGACACGGCTGGTGGAGGAGTTCCTGGCTCAGGTGGACCCTGCCAACGGCTTTCAGGTGGCCACCGCGCGTTGCCCGCCGTATGGGCAGACCCTCACCTATTGGCCGCTGCGCGGGCTGCTGGGGGAGCTCTTGGGAGGCGAGGTGACGCCGCGAGCAGTGGCGGACACGTTCGCCCGGGCTGGCGACTCACCCGACGACGCCGGGCGGCTGGCGCAGCTTGTGCTGGCGACGCTGGGCGTGGACCGCGACGGCAACGGCGACGGGGCGGCGGCGCGCGAGACGATCTTCAACGCCTGGCGCCTGCTCGTAGAGGCGCTGGCGCGCCAGGCGCCACGCATCGTCGTGTTCGAGAATCTGCACTGGGCGAGCGACAGCCTGCTCGATCTCGTCGAGCACATCATGCACCCGCGCACCCTCGCGCCGCTGGTAATCATCGCCCTCAGCCGGCCCGAGTTGCTGGACCGGCGGCCCACGTGGGGCGGCGGGCGGCCCAGCTTCACGTCGCTGGCGCTGCGACCGCTCAGCGGGACCCAAACGGACGAGCTGCTGCGCCGGCTGATGGAGGGACTGCCCGAATCCGCGCGGGCACGCATCGTGGAGCGGTCGGGCGGCAATCCGTTCTTCGCCATCGAGCTGGCCCGCGGACACGCTGAGCGCGTGTTGGCCAGCGACGGCGCCGAGAACGGCGGCCCAGGCGCTCCACCGCTGCCCGACACGGTGCATGCGGCCATCCTGGCACGAGTAGATTTGCTGGCCCCCCAGGCGCGAGCGGTGCTGCAGGCAGCGTCAGTGGCCGCGCGGACCTTCCATCCCGCGACGATCCAGGCGGTGCTGAGCGGCTACGATATGAAGACGCTGGGCGCGGCGCTGGACGACCTGCTGGCACGTGACCTGATCGTGCCCGCGGACGGCGGCACCTACACCTTCAGCCACATTCTGATCCGCGAGGTGGCGTACGGGACACTTTCGCGTGCCGAGCGGGTGCGCATGCACGCAGCGGTAGCGGCCTGGCTGGAGGAGACAGCCGCGGGCCGGCTGGACGAGTACACGGAGCTCATTGCGTACCATTATCGCGAAGCGGTGCTCCTCGCGCGCCAGTCCGCCGTACCACTGGACGTTCCAGTGGACGCGGAGCGGGCAGTGCGCTATCTGGAGCGGGCGGGAACGCTGGGCAGCCGTGCCGGCGCCTTCGTGGAAGCCGAAAATCACCTGCGCGGCGCCATTGCGCTCGCTGCCGACAGCGACCAGGCCCGGCTCTATGAACTGCTCGGCGATTGTGTCCAGCCGCCCCTGGGTGAGACGGCGACTGAAGCCTATCGCGCGGCGTTGGAGCGCTGGCGCGCCATGCCGGGCGCCGATCCGCTGACGGGGGCGCGACTGCAGCGCAAGCTGTTGGTGGGATGCCTGCGCTGGGGCGCGTGGATGCCCAGTGGCGAGGAGCTGCGGACGCTGCGCCAGCAGGCGCGCGAGCTCGCCGAGGCAGCGGGCGACGAGGACGAGCGCTGGCGCGTGCGCGTGGCCGAGTTTTTCTGGCCGGTCTGGCGGGGCGCGGTGACGACGGAAGAAGCCGACGAAGGGCGACAGGTGGGCCTGGCGGCGGCCGCGCATTTCGAGGCGAAGGAGGATTGGAGCGCCTTCAGCGAAGCGCTAGACATGTATGCGTCGCTCGCGACGAGCGTGCAGGCATACCAGGACGCGCTGGAGGTGTCGCGGCGGCGGCTGGAGGCGGAGCTGCCAGCGGCGGAGCGGGGCGACGCCTTGAACACAGTGGCGCGAGCCTACTTCAATTTGGGCGACTACGATGCCTGCATCGCCACCATGCGCGACGCGCTGGCGCGCGTGCGGCCGGGCGAGTCGTTGATGCACCTGGCCTTTGGCGCCTCGCATGCGCCCGCTGTGATGCACCTGGCGTATGGAGTATCGCGAGCGGCGGTGGCAGCGTGGTACACCGGTCGTTGGGACGAGCTGGGTGCGTTCACGGCGGTGTTGGGACAAGCATGGGAGCAGTCACGGCACGCGCCGCAATGGGGTCTGGTGACGGGCTATCTGATCGCCCTGCACATGGCTGTGGCACGCCAGGACAGCGAGGCGGCGGACGCCGCGGCGGCCGTGCTGGAGCGGCTCCTCGCCAACGGGCGCGACCCAGAGTCGCACCGGCTGTACATGGCCTATCGCGAGGACGATCCGCGCAAGCTGCTCGATCCACCTGCAGACGCGTGGCCCGACACGTCGCCCTATCCCGAGATCCTGATGTTCTTGAGCGAGCGCGACATGAGCGCGCCGCCGGAGCTGTTGGAGCCGGCGGCGGCCGAAGCTGAACGCGAACGGATCGACTTCCCAATTCTCGCGGCGCGCATCGCACGGGCGGTGGCATCGGACGATGTGGCGGAGCTGGCGGCGGCCATCGAGGAGGCGGAAGCGCGCCAGATGGTGGCGCACGCGGCGCGCATGCGAGTCGTGCTGGCGCAGCGTGGCGGAGACCTGACGCAGCTGGAGCGGGCGCGACCAGTGCTGGAGCGGCTGGGCGACCGGCAGTTCCTCTGCCGCATGGAGGAAGTCGCGGCGGCGCTGGGCGCGCAACCAGGAGTCATGAGGACTCAGCAATCTGGCGGTGCATGAATCTTGCCCATAGCGATTCTCATCTAGAGCCGGCCCGACTGGAAGGCCACTCTAGTGGAAGGAGCTATCGGCACATGCACGGACTCACAGAAGCGCAGCTGCTGGCCGGCCTGGCGGCACTGGCGGTGATCCTGGTCTGCGCGCGCGGGATGGGGGAGCTGGCGCGCCGGCTTGGGCAGCCAGAAGTCGTGGGAGAGCTGTTTGCGGGCTTTCTGCTCGGCCCATCGGTCTTTGGCGCGTTGGCGCCGGCTGCTTCGCATGCGCTGTTCTACGATTCCGGCGTGAGCCTCGTCCTCTCGGGTTTCTCGTGGGTCGGGGCCATTCTGTTGCTGCTCATCGCCGGCATGGAGGCCGACCTCGATATCCTGCGGGCGGAGGCGCGGCCCGGAGCGCTGGCAGGGGCGGCAGCCATCACGTGCTCGCTGGTGGCCGGTGTGCTGTTCGCCTGGCTCGCGCTGGGCCGGCCGCTGCGCTACGCGTTGTTCCTGGGCGTCGTGCTCTCGGTGACGGCCGTGAGTGTGGCGGCGAAGATCCTGATCGAGCGCGAGGTGCTGCGGCGGCGCTACGCGCAGGTGATTCTGGCGGCAGGCATCGCCAGCGAAGTCGCCGTGTGGCTGCTGGTCTCGATCGTCGCATCGGAGCACAGCGCCTCGCCGGTGCTGGTCGTCCTGCGCAGCGCAGCCTACGCGGTGGCCTTCTTCGCGTTCATGCTCATCTTGGGAACACGCTTCACGCCCTGGGTGATGCGGCGCGTGGCTGATTCGGTGCACATCGCACGGGGACCGCTTTCGCTGGTGTTGATCCTGACGTTTCTGGCGGCGGCGGTGACGCAGGCGCTGGGCCTGCACGCGCTGCTCGGGGCCTTCGTGTTCGGCGTGCTGCTCGCGCGCTCGCCACGGACCAACCGGCAGCTGATAGAGGGAGTGCAGGCGCTGACGAGCGCGCTCTTCGCGCCGATCTTCTTCGCGCTGGCGGGTATGCGTGTGGACATTCTGCTGCTGCGCTCGTGGTGGGCAGTCGGGATGGTGGGGCTGCTGCTGGTGGTGGCGACGGTGGTGAAGGTGGGCGCGGGAACGCTGGGCGCCTGGGCGGGCGGCTTGAGCCGCTGGGAGGCGGCACTGGTGGGCGTGGGGCTGAATCTGAAGGGCGGCACGGATGTCATCGTGGCCATCGTCGGAGTGGAGCTGGGACTGCTCTCAGCCCGGACGTACACGATGTACACAGTGGTCGCCATCGCCACGGTGCTGTTCTCTCCGCCACTGCTGGCCTATCTGGAGCGGCGTGCGCCGCCGGCGCAAGAGGAGGTGGCGCGGCTGGAGCGCGAGGAGGCGGAGCGGCGTGCCTATGTGCCGGGAGTGGAGCGGGTGCTCGTCCCCGTGACGCCGCAGCTTTTTCCCGCCCTGGCGGCAGATGTGGTGCAGCACATCGCCATTTCAAAGCACGACCAGGGGCAGATTTTCGACATCACGCAGCTCTCGGCGGATGGCCTGCGCGATGCGGCCGACACGTCCACGCAACAGCGCGCGACCCACACGCTGAGCACGGTGGGCACGCTCAAGACGGTGGAGGTGACGCGCCGGCGCGGCGATGTGCGCTACACGTTGAAGGAGATTCTGGAAGCGGCGAGCGACCATCAGCTTACGGCCATTGGGGCGCGCCCTGTGACGCCAGGGCGGACATTGTCGTTCGGCCCGCTGCAAGACGCCATCATTCGACAGGCGCGGACGGATGTGTTGGTGGTGGTGAGCGAGGAGGAACATCTGGCATGGTCGGCGGTGCGGCGCATCCTCGTGCCAGTGAACGGGCAGGAGTACGCGATGGCGGCCGGCGATGTGGCAGCGCACCTGGCGCAGGCGTGCGACGCCGAGCTCGTCGTGCTGCACGTGGCGCGGCCGGACCTGGATCCGCTCTTCTGGCGCCAGCACGACCACCGGCTCTTACGGCGCTACGCGCAAGGCATGGTGGGAGAGATGGCGTTCCGCGCGCAGCGGCTGGGCGTGCGCGTCACTGAACGGGTGGAAATAGATGACGTTCCAGGCATGGCGATCGCTCGCGCGCTCCGTGGGGGCGATTTCCAACTGGTGGTGCTGGGTGGGCTGGAGCGCGGGATTGAGGGCAGTCCGCACCTCGGCCACACCATCCGCACGGTGCTCACGCGCAGCCAGACCCCAGCGCTCTTGCTGATCGCCAAGGGGCGAGGCGAGTCGTCAATGTAGCGGGATGATCCGCTCACATCAAATCCGGTTGAATCGTTGCGTTCGCACCGGGCGGGCGTCCACAGGACGCCCCTACGCAATGCGGAAGCAATCACCAGAATCCGGTAGCCCACATTCCGCAGTGGGTAGTGACGGATCTTGAGGATTGCTGGTAGCATGAGGCCCACACGAAAGGAGGGCGTCATGGCGGGCATACGGGTGGAGCGGCTGGATCACCTGGGGGATGGAGGCCGGGGTGTGCCAGGAGATCGGGCTGGCGGCGTATCTGGATGCACTGGCGGGGCCGAGCCAGCAGCAGGTGAGTGTGGGCACGGCGACGGCGGCGATGATTCTGAACGGGCTGGGCTTCAGCAATCGCCGCCTGGCCGTGTGAGGCTGCGGTATGTGGGAAAGATCACGATCCCGTGCCCTATCCCGCATTGGGCACGGGGGATTCGTCGAGCGGATTCAGGCCCGCCGAGGTAAGCAGCACCGCGCGCTGGCCGACGAGCGCCGGATCCGTGAGCAAACTCACGACGGCCTCGCCCACCAGTTGCGGCGAGGACTCCGCGCCGAACTGCGCCAGGTAGGCCTTCTCACTCATACCCGCACGCCGAGCGCCCGCTGCTATCGTCGGCCCGCCCACTCCGGTCCCAGGACTTAAGCGCGGGAGCACCGCCGTCACCTGGATGCCCAGGCCGTCGCGGCGCGATTCCTCGGCCGCATACTGGGCCATGAAGCGGATCGTGGCCTTGGCGCCCGCGTAGCCCCCGGACAGGGGCGCCCCGGTCAGCACCGCCCCCGACGAGACGAGCACGACGGCGCTACCCGGCGGCAGCGGGGTCAGCAGCGCCTCGCGCAGCCAGTGGAACGCCATCTTGACGTCGACGTGCCAGTTGGCGCTGAACGATTCCCACGTGTGGTAGTGCAGCGGACGCGGCAGCGGCGAAGCCCCCGCGTTGAGCACGACCACGTCGGGGTGGATCGCATCGAGCAGTTGGCCGACGACGATGGGATCGCTCGCGTCGGCGGCCGTGACGGTGACGTGTTCGCCCAGGTCGGCCCGCAGGGCGGCCAATGCCGCCGTGTTGCGGGCCACGACGTGCACGCGCGCGCCCGCACCGAGCAGCGCCTCGACGATGCCGTGCCCCAGGCCCCGCGTCCCTCCCGTCACGATCGCCTGTTTGCCTTGCAGTGTGTCCATGTTGCCCCTCCCTCTGAGACAGGTCGCGGCCATGGGCTGGAGCCCGACAAGGGCGACCACCCGCCGCACTGGATCGACACGCGAGGCGCCTCAGAATCGACACAATCGCGACGCTCGCCACCGAATGAGGTGCTGCGAGCAGCCCTGCGACGGCGCCGGCATTCGCCCGCAATGTGGACGCGGCAATGGCCGCTCGCGATCACTCGACGGGAGGTTCGGTGTCGCGGTGTCCCGTGGCGTCCGGGTCAGGCGCCGCAGAGGCGGCAGGAGCGCCGCGTTCTCGGTGGCCTGACATGCCATGAAATCGCCAAAGCGCCCGATCGGGGTGCGGAATGTGGGCGGTATGACGCCAGATCCGGAGAATCACTCCACCATGGCGTCGCAGCGGTCAGTGTACGCCCGCCCAGCGGCGACACACGGGTTCACCAGGATACGGGACGGCAGCGCGCTCGTGGTGTCGGGCTCAGTTGGCGAGAAGCGCGCGGACGAGCTCCACGAGCTCCTGCACGTCGTAGGGCTTGCGCAGGAGAACACCGTCGTCAACGCCGCAGTGGTAGAGGTCCAGAGACGTCCCGGCGGTGAGGAACAGGACGCGGGTGTGGCGTGTGGCGTGATGCGCGCGCAGACGGCGGTAGACTTCGCCTCCGTCGAGGCCGGGAAGCCAGACGTCGAGGAGGACGAGGTCGGGCGGCGTGCGGGCGGCAAGCTCCAGCGCGCGCATGCCTTCACTGGCCACCGCGACGGCCCAGGCAGGGTCGCCCTCCAGCTCCAGTGTATCGCGCAGCACAGCGGCCGCTCCGGGGTCGTCTTCGACGATGAGGATTTGGCGCTTGACGGCGATTGGGCGGGGCAGCGCCGCGACCCGTGGCTCGTCGAGCAGGGCGAGGGAGCCAGCGGCGAAGGCCGTAGAGGTGTCCGCGATGGGCCCAAAGGCAGCAGCGCGGCGTTCCCGGAACGGCAGCGGCAGGATACGCGCAGGCGCGCGATCCGGTGTCGAATCGCCGCTCGTAGAGTGTCGCCGGTTACGTCCGTGGTGGTGCCTATCCATACCAGCCTCCGCTATCACGCGCTTCGCCCGCTTCAGTGCGGAGCGATCGGGCGGCCGAGTGAAGGCAGCCGGTAGGCGCGTCTGGTGGCATTCTAGCATCGTCGCCTCGGTTCCTCCAGCCGGCAGTACTAAATGGCAGAGTGATGGTGGACAGACATGGCTGATGTTAGTCTGCCATGCAGAACGCCGTAGAACGCCGTAGAACGCCGTAGAACGCCTCAGAACGCGACGGCGGCGAGCCAGCCCGTGGCGAGGACGACGACTCCCACCGCCTGGATGATGAACGTGCGGCGGAGGGTGGCCGATGTGGGCTGGCGCGCATAGAGGCCAGCGGCGAGGGCAACGGAGAGGGTGGCGGCGGCCGTAGCGACGAGCATGCCCGTGGTGTGGGCAGGCACGACGCCAGTAAGGGCGAGGATCCAGAGCAGGGCCATGGCGGCGAGGGGGGTGAGCCAGGCCACGGCGAGGCCGCGGCGCGGACCAAGCAGATGAGGCAGCCCGCGCACGCCATGTGCCAGGTCGTCGTCGAGGTCAGGAAGGGAGTTGGCGACGTTCATGGCGACGCCCAGGGCCGCGCCGACGGGAAGGAGCCATGGAAGGAAGGGCTGCCAGCGGCCGAAGACGGCCCACGCGAGGAGTGGGATGAGGGGGAAGTACACGGCGTAGAGGACGGCGCTCACCGGCGTGCCTTTGAAGCCGAAGTCGTAGGCGAGGCCGAGCAGCTCGACGAGCAAGCCCAGTATCAGGGGAACGAGGCCCAGCGGCGTGATGAGGAGCAGGAGGGCCGAGCTGCATACGACGGCGAGTGCGAGCGCCTGGTCAGGCGTGATGAGTCCACGAACGAGTGGCTTGGCCGGCTGGCTGAGCGCATCGAGGGGGCGGTCGAGGTAGTCATTGGTGGCGCCGATGGCCGCCTGAGCGCAGGCCATGGCGATGAGCACGCGCGCGAGCGGCTCGGATGCGAGCGGACGGTGGGCAGCCGCGGCGGCGAGCCAGGCGAAGAGGCCGACGGCCACGACATACATCGCACTGGGGAGGGGATGCGTGACGAGCAGGAAGCCGAGGGCACGCTGTGCCAGGCGGAGACGAGCGGTTGGCGCGGCGGCGGTGGGCGGAGTCATCTGGCTGCCATCCTGCTCACGCTCTCGGGTGATCCTGCGATCAGGGCACCCACGACGGCAACCGGTGGCATAGCTCCCGCATGCGTCGTGGCCCCAAGTGTATCATAGGCCGCCCCCAGGGTCACGACTTGCTCAAGCAGTGGGCTCGTTCCCGGCCAGAATGGCGCCATAGACGCGCTCGTACGCGTCGAGCATGGCGGAGAGGCTGAAGTTGGCGGCGACGCGGTCGCGGCAGGCGGCACGCGATATGGCGGAGAGGCGGTCCACCGCGGCGGCCGCGGCTTCAAGGTCGCCGGGAGCGACGAGCCAGCCTGTCTCCCCCTGGGCGACGATCTCGGGGAGCGCGCCGTGGGCGTAGCCGATGACCGGCGCGCCCGCGGCCTGGGCCTCGGCGGGGACGAGTCCGAAGGGCTCCTGCCAATGGCTGGGACAGAGCACTGCTTCGGCGCCGGCCATGAGCTGCCAGAGCCGCTCGCGCGGCACCTGGCCGAGGTATTCCGCCAGTCCGGCGCGCTCCATCTCCGCGAGCCGAGGCAGCACAGCGTGCTCGAAATACTCCGCGTCATACATGCCGCCGGTGAGGACGATGCGGCGGCCCGCCCGCCGCGCGATGGCGAGAGCGTCGGCAACGCCCTTCTCGGGGGCCATGCGGCCGGCAAAGAGGAGGTACGGGGGCGTGGAGGCTGTTGGGCCGAAGGGGATGGCGTCCACGTCGATGCCGTTGTACACGACCGTGGGGATATGAACGCGTGGGGCATAGGTGGCGGCGCAGGCATGCGAGACGGTGGCGAGGTGAGTGTTGGGCGCGGCCGGGCCGGTCGCGACGCCGGCCGCGGGCGCGGCGCCGAGGGCTTCCAGCGCCGCCACGATGGCGGCGCTGCTGGCGGGCAAATGGAGGGTGTGAAGGATGGGCAGAGGCAGGAGGGCGGGGAAGGTAAACGCGGGCCAATCGTACGCGTGGGCGTGAACGAGGTCGTACTCGCCAGCGTGTTGGGCGATGTGCAGGGCGATGCGCAGAAAATGGTGGGCCTGAGTGAAAAAGGTCGGATCGGGCACCTCGGGAGCGTCGGGGTCGAAGCGCGCGGGGCGCAGGGTCGCCGCATCGATGCCGAGTGGAACAGCATGGACGCCTGGGATGGAGGAGCCATCGGCGGCGTAGAGGGTGACGGCATGGCCGCGGGCGGCAAGCCCCGCCCCGAGATCGTAGACGAGGGCCTGGGCGCCGCCGAGGAAAGGCGGGGCGATCGGCGCGACGAGCGGCGCGAGTAAGGCAATGCGCACGCGGATGCTCTCCTCAGGCGTCCTCCTCGCCACGGCAGGGAGGGGGTGACGCACGCCAGGCTCAGCCGAATGCAGGCTGGCCCCAGGCGCCAATGGTGGCATGGACCAGCGTCCAGTGTAGCAGATTCTGGCGGTGGATGGTGAGGGCCAGGACATTGCACGCGCTGGTGAGGGGATCAGTCATGTAATCGAAGACGAAGTTGCCGAGGCTGTAGACGATCGGCTTGCCGCGGTAGATCTCATTGGGCTGGATGACGTGAGGGTGGCAGCCGACGACGAGGTCGGCACCGGAGTCGATGGCGAGGTGAGCCATCGCCTGTTGATGGGCGTTTTGCTGGGTCACGTACTCAATTCCCCAGTGCATGAAGACGATGAGGAAGTCGCAGTGGGGGCGAGCGGCGGCGATGTCAGCCTGCATGGCGGCGGGGATGAGCCAGGCGTGTCCTGGCGTGCTCGCAGTGGCGGCGAAGTAGTCGGGACCGATCTCGCAGTAGGCGAGGAGTCCGAGGGTGGTCGTGCGGACGGTACGGAAGACGGGGGTATGGGCCTGCGTCGAGTTCATGCCGCCGCCGATGGGCGTGATCCCGTAGGCGGGCAGGTGGTGGAGCATGTCGCCGAATGCCGCCTTGCCGTAGTCGCCGCTGTGGTTGTTGGCGACGGACACGAGATCGTAGCCCGCGTCCACGAGGCGCTGGAAGCCGAGCGGGTTGGCCTCGAAGGTGAATTGTTTGCCGGGGATAGGGCTGCCGAGGGTGGAGACGACGCACTCGAGGTTGCCGATGGTGAGGTCAAAACCGCGGAGAAAGCTGGCGGTATGGTTGAAGGGGAACTGGTCGTGAGAGGCGACCAGCTGCTGATTCACGGTGCGGGCGAGCATGACGTCGCCGGTCATGACGACGGTGATGGGGCGATCGTCGGGAGTAGGAGTGGGATCAGGAGTGGCGGTGGGCGCGGACGTTGGAGTGGCTGGAGTGGCGGCGACGTGGGCGCCAGGCGCAGCGGGAGGTGATGCGCCCAGACCCAGGGCGCGGGCAACGCCCCAGCCGGCGGCGCCAAGACCTACGACGCCGAAGGTGGCGAGCAAGCGCCGGCGCGTCTGCCCGCGGCGCTCGGCGCCGGGACCGTTCTCGTCTCGTCCGCGAGACGGGTTGGGATGGGGATCGAGGCCGCGATTGTTCGGCTGCTCATCCATCGGCGCGCCCTCCAGTGTGGTGCCGACCAGGGTGATTGGTCATACCCATGATACACTGGGGGGGAAGCGAGCGAAGGGACGTGGTGAGAGACGCGTGTCGTGGCTTGGGGCGATAGCGCTACAAGAGGAGCCGTCAACCGTATGGATCTGGTGATACTCAAGGATGCCTTGCGTGACATCCATTGCAGCGTCTGTGGCAACGACAACGCCTACGAGCACGGTAGGGGGAACGGATCAACCAAATCCGATATCATGTGTCCGCAGCAATGCCTCTGGTGTCTCTGGCAGATCCACGACTCACTTTTCGTTCATACCACGGGCACGAGTCACGCATTGGAGAAGATCTGGAGATTGGTGCCGCTGAGGGGGCGAGCGTCGGGTCCGACGAGCCAGGCAAGGATACGCGCCATGTCGTCGGGCGTCATGCCGGGCTTGAGATGAGGCGCGGCGCGGCGCAACATCTCGGTATCCACGGCACCAGGGCTCACGGCGATGACGCGGATATTGTGGGGCCGGCCTTCGACGGCGAGGATTTCGCTGAGGCCGGCCACGCCGTACTTCGATGTGTTGTAGGCGCTGAGACCGGGGAACTTCTCCACGCCCGGCACGCCGGAGAGCGAGGAGAAATTGACGATGACGCCGCCACCATGGTCCATCATGTGGCGGAAGGCGGCACGGCAGCAGAGGAAGGTGCCGCGCAGATTGACGGTCAGGACGTGGTCCCAGGTACTGGTGTCCATCTCGGCGAAGGGGACGTTGGCGAGCGCACCGGCCGCATTGATGAGCATGTCCACCTGGCCGAAGGCGTCGATCGTGCGGGCGAAGAGGCGTGCGACGGAAGCTTCGTCGCCGACGTCTGTGGGCTGGGCGAGGGCGCGGCCGCCAGCGGCCTCGATCGCGGCGGCGTTGGCGATGAGCGCGCCCTCGTCGCGCGCGGCGAGGGTCACGGCGGCGCCCAGTGCGGCGAAATGGAGGGCGGCCGCTCGTCCGATGCCCCGGCTGGCGCCGGTGATGATGGCGACTTTCCCGTCCAGCGAGCGACTGGCGCCCGGCTGCTGTGTGTTCGCTTCCATAGGCGGCATTATAGCATGGCCCTGGGCGCCAGAGCCGCCCGCAGGCGGCGTCGGTGCGACCGGTAGACGCGACCATCTTCGCTCGCGGCCCGAATTGCCGCCACAGCCGAGGGTACATCGGGCATGCGCAGAACAGGCTCCGGCGCATCTTGCAGCGCGTCGCGGATGCGCTGGGCGTGCGCGACGCACGCGACGCACGCGACGAACAGGTTGGGCGGCAGCGCACATGGGACAACCTCTGGCTACTCCGCGCCAGAAGGGTACAGCGTACGTGCCCGACGTAAACATGCTGGGGGTGTTGGTACGAATCGTGCGAAGAAACGCCCAGTCGTCAGAACGCCCGGTCGTTTTCCAGGCTATGAGGCGCGGACAGGGATGCGCACCCTTACACGCAGCCCCCAAACGATCACGATTTTCCTACGCGGGTTGCGAGACACGGCAGCAGCGTGCAAATGTGTGGTAGAACAATGGAACGAACGTGGCCACAGGAGGAAACAGGCGTTCGGTGCAAGGATCGAGAGGTTGATGCGCCTCGACGCGCTCGCCAGATCCGCGCGGGTTTCGGATCGGTGGTGCCAACCCGAGGAGCGGCAAAGCTGCTGCGGGATGTCACATGCGTGAGGTGCTCATCAGGGTTGTAGTGCGTCGAATCGTATCTGCGGACCAGGCGAATCAGGAGGAGAGCCAGCAATGGGCATGCTGCGCGTGATGTCCCGGCGTGGCGACGACCGTGTCGCATGGGACATGAGCCAGGTCGAGATCGGCGACCCGGAGGCCCTCGCCGCCGTGCGTGAGGCGGAGCGCATCTTCGCCGAGCAGCGCATGCAGGGAGCGACGGCGTTCAAAGTGCAGACGGGCCAGGCGCCCGTTCGCATCGACCAGTTTGACGAGAAGGCCGAGCAGATCGTTCTCGTCCCACGGGTGGTCGGAGGCTAGCAGGCGATGTCGGAGTCGCTGGTGCTGCTAATAAGCGTCTGGCTCCTATGCCTGCTGCTGACTGTCCGATGCCTTGCTCGTCTGACTGCCACTGGAACACCCCGCTGGCGCGAGCCAATCGCGGGCATCCTCTCGGCCGAAGGCCGAGCGCGAGCGATGTTGCGCGAGATGCTGACCGATGGGGAGTTCCGCCAGCTCGTGGAGCTTGGATACCTGGAAATACGCAGCCCCAGCAGGCCGCACCGTGTCTATCGGATTCCCGGCTCGTCCGGGCGCGTGCGCGTGTATGAGCGCGGACGCGAAATTGTAGAGCTCTGTCTGCAATCCACAGAGCCCCTGCCCGATAGCGATCTGGTGTTGCTGCACAAGCTGATGATCGAGGGCAACGAGCAGGAGTACCTGGCGAAAGCCAATCACTTCGCGCCTGGTACGTTGGCCGTCACGATGCGGCGGATCTAGGCGAGCCATTGCCGGGCGGAGCGCTCCAGGCGCCACCGCCCGGCTTTCTTGTGTCCGGACGGGCGATACAAGACGGTCCGATTGGCCAGACCATCACCGAATCTCAACCAAAACTCTTCCACCAAGACACATCAGCGTGTTTCAATATGACTTGTGGAACACAACGATGTGGCGGCGCGCGTCCACCTGTTCCTCCATACCGGGCTGGTGTGCCTGCTTTGTCGGTTGTGAAGTCGGGGTGCACAAAAATCGGTTGCTTTTACACGGAGAATGTGGTACACTCGCTTGCGACGGATGACAGAGAGCGGCACGCTGAGACACGCTGGAACAGGTTCTGGCACGTTGTGGCGGTTTGAGTGACTGCGCTCCTGGCCATCCGTTGCAGGGGAAGAGGGGCTACGACGCCGGATGACCCAGGGTTGGGTGCACGCGGGAAGTAAGGTGGGGGGTCATGCGCATACTGGTGGCGGACGACGACCGGGATATGGTCGATCTGCTGACGTTCTGGCTCAAGGGGCACGGCTACGACATCCAGCGGGCCTTCGATGGAGAACAGGCTATCGCACGCTGGCGCGACGGCAAGCCAGACCTGGTGATCCTGGATGTCGAAATGCCGAAGGTGGATGGCTTCGAAGTGTGCCGGCGGATGTCCGGCGAGTCCAATGCGCTGGTGCTGATGCTCACGTGCCGCGACAAAGAGCAGGATGAGGTCCGCGGCCTCGAGCTTGGAGCCGATGATTATCTCGTCAAGCCGTTTAGCCCACGCCAGTTGCTGGCGCGCATTCGTGCGCTGGCACGGCGGGCGAGCAGCGCACCGGCCATTCGCGGCAATACCATGGTGGCAGTGGGGCCTATCAGCCTGGATCCCATGCGCCACGAGGCGAGCCGCAATGGCGTGAAGGTGCGACTCACGCCCACGGAGAGCCGGCTGCTGCATCTGCTGCTGACTCACAGCGGCCAGGTGCTGACGACGGACTTGATCGTCGAGCGCGTGTGGGGCTACGACGACGCCGGCGACACCGGGCTGGTGAAGACGCATATCCGGCACCTGCGACAGAAGGTCGAGCCGGAGCCGAACAGTCCACAGTTCATCGTGACGGTGCCGGGCGTGGGCTATACCTTCATGTCACCTGTCGCGGTGGAAGCGCACGCATAGGGCGCCAGCCAGCTTCCGTCAGCGGGTGCCAGTAGTTGCCAGCGCGGGCTGCTTGGCGGCGACTGGTGGGGCGAGCACACGCGTCACGCACTCATCAACAATGCGA
>CAYQFU010000065.1:0-23705 GCA_964416775.1 uncultured Ktedonobacterales bacterium | reverse complement strand
GCGAGTGGGCGCGGGAGGACCGCGCGGAGCTGCGGCTGAGGAGGGAGCGATGTCCATCGTGCTGGAGCGCTTGACGAAGCGTTATGGCGTCCACCCCGTCGTGAATGGGGTCTCGCTGGACATCGCCGAGGGCGAGCTATTCGTGCTCCTGGGACCCAGTGGCAGCGGCAAGAGCACGGTCCTGCGGATGATCGCGGGCTTGAGCGGCATCGACGCGGGCCGAGTTGTGATTCATGGCCGCGACGTCACGACGCTGCCGCCGCAGTTGCGTGGGATCGGCTTCGTCTTTCAGCATTACGCGCTGTTTCCGCACATGACTGTGGCTGAGAACGTGGAGTTCGGCCTGCGCGTGCGCAAAACGCCGGCCGCGGAGCGCACGCGACGTCGCGAGGAGCTGCTGGATCTGGTGGGCCTCGCGGGACTGGGCGGCCGCTATCCGCGACAGCTCTCGGGCGGGCAGCAGCAGCGCGTGGCGCTGGCGCGCGCGCTGGCGCCGCATCCCTCCGTGTTGCTGCTCGACGAGCCATTCGGCGCGCTGGACGCCAAGATTCGTACGGAGATGCGGCGCAATCTGCGACAGGTTCAGCGCGAGCTGGGCATCACCACGATCTTCGTCACGCACGACCAGGAAGAGGCGTTCGAGCTGGGCGACCAGCTGGGCGTGATGAATTTTGGGCGTCTGCTGGAGGCTGGTCCACCGGAAGAGCTGTACCTGCGCCCGCAGACCGAGTTCGCCGCGACGTTTCTCGGCTCGGCAAACCTCCTGATCGGCGAGACGACGGCGACCGGCATCCGTCTCGGCCGGCTCCATTTCCCCCTGCATACGCAGGCGGGTGAGCCAGGCGAGCCACACCGCGTGCAGGTGCTCTTCCGGGCCGAGGATATCGCGCTGGCGCCCTCAGCCGAGGGTGTGTCGGGCACGCCACTGGGACGTGCGGAGGTCGAACAGGTCGCATTCGTCGGCGCGATGGAGCGGCTGCGATTGCAATTGCCGCGGATTCCTGGCGTACGGCCGGTGGCGCCGGTTGTGCCGTTCGGCTCCGACAGCTTCCTTTTAGAGGCGGTGCGGTCGCAGGAAGAGGCGCGGCGGTTTCCGCTCGCGGTGGGGGCGACAGCGTGGGTTGGCGTCCACCGCGTCCATGCATTGGCCCATCCTGGTCTGAGCTTTCTGCTCGTCGGCGACGGCTCAGCAGCGGCACAGGCGGCGCTCAATCTCGGCAGTCAGCTTGCCCGATTGGCGCACGCGCAAGTGACGGTGCTGGGTGCTGGAGTCACCGCGCTCCAACTGCAGGAGAGCTTGCACGAGGTGAAGGAGCACCTGGTTGGCCTGGCCTCGTTGCGCACGCGGGCGGTGAGCGAGCCTGCCGTGGTGGCGCTGCGCGAGGAGGTGGAGGACCAGGCGCACGACCTCGTGGTGTTGGGCATTGGGCCGCAGCACAACACCGACGTTATCGAGCAGGTGCTCGAAGCCGGCGAGCATCATGTGTTGCTCGTGCCTGCGGGAGCGGGAACGGCGGTAACGCGGGTGCTGCTGTGTGTGGCCGGCAACGAAGCCAGCAAGGACGACGTGCTGTTCGCTGGGAGGCTCATCCGGCATCTGGGCGCCGAGGCCACACTGCTGACGGCGCTGGAAGACCCCCAGGAGCAGCAACCGGACGAAAAGCAGCGTGCCGAGCGGTTCCTTGAAGCCGGTGCACGCACGCTGACACTGTTGGGCGTGACGACACGGACGGAGATGCGGTTTGGACGCGTCCCCGAAGTGATCCAGATGGCGGTGGAGCAGGGAGGCTATGATTTACTGGTCCTGGGTGCACCTTTGCAGCCGCTCGGCACGGCACGGATTCGGTCGCTCGTGAGTGGCTCCACAAGGTGTCCTGTGCTGCTCGTGCGCTCACCCTACGCGGCGGCGAGTCTGGCGCGCTCGCAGATGGGCGCGATGCGTGTGCGAGAGGAGATGGCGTAATGAAGCGGATCGTCACGGGAATGCTGGCCGCGTGTGTGGCGCTGGCGCTGTTCTGTGGCTGCGGCAACTCGGCCACGGCGCATGGCGGCACGGTAAAGCTCATCTTGGGTGCCTACAGCACGCCGCGTGTCGTGTATGCCAGGCTCATCCCCACGTTCGAGGCGCAATGGAAGCAGCAAACTGGTCAGACGGTGGTCTTCGAGCAGTCGTATCTCGGCTCCGGCGCCCAGTCGCGCGCCATCATCAACGGCTTCCAGGCGGACGTGGCAGCGCTTTCGCTCGCGCCAGACGTCAACGCCATTGCCAAAGCGGGACTCATCACGCACGATTGGACGAACACGCCCACCAAGGGGATGGTCAGTACCTCGATCGTCGCCTTCGCCGTGCGTAAGGGGAATCCGAAGGGTATCCACGATTGGGCGGACCTGGCTCGGCCGGGCGTCCAGATCCTCACGCCCGACCCCAAGAGCAGTGGGGGAGCACAGTGGAACATCCTCGCCCTGTACGGCGCCGCACTACGCGGGCACGTGCGCGGCGTGGCCCAGGGAGACGCCAATGGAGCGTTCAACTTCCTGAAGGCCGTGCTCAAGAACGTCACCGCCATGGACAAGGACGCGCAAACCAGCCTCACGAACTTCGAGCAGGGCGTGGGCGATGTGGCGATCACCTACGAGAGCGGCGTGTTGGCTGGGCAGCAGGCTGGTCAGGACTATGAGCTCGTCATTCCGACTTCGACGATCCTGATCCAGAATCCCGCCGCCGTCGTGGATGCCTACGCGAACCGGCACGGCACCCTGCGAGTGGCCAACGCATTCGTGACGTTCCTCATGTCGGCCCAGGCGCAGCAGGTCTTCGCCCAGAACGGCTACCGCCCGCTCGACGCTGGCGTGGCGCGGGCGGTGGCGAGCACCTATCCGCCCGTCACCGATTTGTGGACCATCGACTATCTTGGCGGATGGAAGACCGCGGCGTCGAGCTTCTTCGGCACCACTGGCATTTACATCCGCGCCATCAGCGCGGTACAGGGGGCATGAGGTGAGCGCTCTCGCCCCCTCCGTCAGCCGGCAACGCGCAAACGTGCCGTGGGCGCGTGGAACGTTGCGGGCCGTCGCGCTGGTCTACCTTACGGTGATGCTCATCATTCCGCTCGGCGTGCTGGCGCATGATGGCGTGCGGGCGGGAGTGGGGGCGCTGTGGCATGCCATCGCCCTGCCCATCGCGTGGCATGCCCTGCTCTTGACGCTGTGGACGGCGGCCGTCATGGCGCTCATCAACGCCGTGATGGGCACACTGACGGCCTACGTCCTCGTGCGCTACACATTTCGCGGTAAGGCGCTGCTCAACGCGGTGGTAGACCTGCCGCTCGCCATTCCGACGCTGGTGACCGGCGTGATGCTGGTGGTGCTGTTTGGTCCCGAGCAAGCTGTGGGGGCGTGGCTGGGCCGCACGTTCACCATCCGCATCATCTTCGCCCCGCCGGGCATCATCCTGGCGCTGCTCTTCATCACGTTTCCGCTCGTCGTCCGTGCCGTGCAGCCCGTGCTGCAAAGTATGGATCGCGAGCCGGAGGCGGCCGCTATGACGCTGGGCGCCGGTGCGTGGACGACGTTCCGGCGCGTGACGCTGCCGGCCATCGCGCGGCCGCTCACTAGCGGCGCGCTGCTCAGCTTCGCGCGCGGGATTGGCGAGTTTGGAGCGATTGTCGTGGTCGCGGGCAACATCCCATTCCACACCCAGACTGCCGCGGTCTACGTGCTGGGGGAGATCGAGTCGCAGGATCAGCTTGGCGCCAGCGCGATGTCGATCGTGATGCTGGCCATCGCCTTCGGGCTGATCGTGCTGGTGGACGTGCTGCAGCACGGTGTTGGCCGGCGGGAGGGTGCGCGATGACGCCGGGCACACCGCCAACGGCTGAGAGGGCCCCCGCGGCAGCACGATGGATCGCGGGCGCATGGTTGGGCCGCTTGCTCATCGGGATCGTCGTCCTCTACATCGGCGTGCTGATCCTCGCACCCATCGCCGCTCTCACGGTGGGGGCGCTTGCGCATGGGGTCGGCGCCATCGTCGAGGCGCTGGGTGCGCCAGATGCGCTAGCCGCGCTGTCGCTGACGCTGCGGATCAGCCTCATCACGGTGGCCGTCAATGGTGTATGCGGCACGGTGGTCGCCTGGGTGCTGGCACGACACCGGTTTCGTGGGCGCCGCATCCTGAATGGGTTGATTGACCTGCCCTTTGCCATCTCGTCGGTCGTGGTCGGCTATATTTTGATCCTGATGTTTGGCCGGCTCAGCCCGCTGGCACCCCTCGAAGACGCGTTGAACGTGCAGATCGTGTTCGCGGTGCCCGGAATGATCCTGGCCACCATCTTCGTGACCCTGCCGTTTATGATTCGCGAGCTGATGCCCTTGATGGAGCAGCTGGATCGCGAGCAAGAGCATGCCGCCGCCCTCCTGGGCGCGCACCGCTGGCAGACGTTCTGGTGGGTGACGCTCCCGGCTCTCCGCTGGGGTATCATCTACGGGCTGGTGCTGACCTTCGCGCGGGCGCTGGGTGAGTTCGGCGCGGTGCTGGTCGTCGGCGGGGCCATTCAAGGGATGACGGAGACGGTGCCCTTGTATGTCTTCCGCGCGCTCGACGAGCGCAACACGGCGGCGGCCTATGGTATGGCGCTGCTGCTCGGTGTCATCTCGCTGGCACTGGTGTTGGGCATCGAGCGCTTCCGCACGCGTGAGTGAGGCCAGTGCTCTGCCGTGAGCCGCGACTGCGAAATGCGCCCATACGGACCGCGGACAGGTGACACGAGAGCGCTGTTTATTCTTCTCTATTTACGGTGCGCGCAGCATACTCTATACTGCGCTCACACGGCGGTGGCGCGGACGGTGAGGAAGACCAGCCGCGCGAAACGGTAGCCAATGATGCATCGCACTCGGCTCAGCACGTTGCTCGTCAGCATCAACGTGGCGCTCTTGTTGTTGACGGTGAGTGGTGTCGCGGTGCTTGCCGTGCATCTGCTGGGGCAGCTGGCCAACCAGCAGGCGCTGGCGCGGGTGTTGCAGGCGGGCACGGGAGCGCAGCGCGCGGTGACCCGCGTGGGCGATGACGCGCTGATTGAGGCCCAGGTCCTGGCCGAGCGTCCTACACTGAAGCGCGACCTGGATGCGGGGGATGTGGTTGCCCTGGCGGCTTATCTGAACCAATACCAGCTGACCAGCCGGTTCGATGGCATCGCGGTGCTACGGGACGAACACGTTGTGGCGCAGAGCGGGCCGGCGCTGGCCTGGCAGACGATCTGGAGCGCCAGCCAACACGGCGATGGACGCATTTTGCTGTCGCCGGGCCAAAACGGCGCGCCGCTGCTCGGGGCATGGGCGAGCGTGCCGGCGGAAACCGGCACGGTCGTCGTGATGGCGCAGCTGCTGGACGATGCCTTCGCGCGGCAGATCAGCGGGCAAATCGGGTTGCCGGTGACGATCCTGGATCGCCAGACGGTACTGGCCAGCGCCACCGGGCCCAGAGCCGCGTTGCGCAGACAGGCGCTGGTGACGGGGCAGCCAGTGACCGGTCAGCTCGACACTCCCCCAGAGTACCTGGCGCTGCTGCCGCTGGCGCTGCCCTCCGGTCCGGTCGTTGGTGTGGTCGAGACGATGCTGCCGGCCACGAGTACGCTGAGCTCGTTGCGCCAGCTGGTGGCGACGCTGGTGATGCTGGCCGTGGCCATGGCCGCGGTTTCCGCGGCCATCAGCTTTGTCGTCGGGCGGCGGCTGGGCAGGCCGCTGCGGGTGCTGACCGGCGCGGCGGCCCGCATCGGAGGAGGCAATCTGACGACGCCAATCCCGCCGGCGCCAGGAGCGGAAATTGGCATGCTGGCGGTCACTCTCGAAGAGATGCGTGGGCGTCTGCTGCGGCTGACGAGCGATCTGGAGCGGCAGCGTGCGGAGGCGCAGGCCATCATTACGGGCGTCGTCGAGGGGGTCTTCACCGTGGACCGCGAGCGGCGCATCCGCTATCTCAATCCGCAGGCCGCAACGCTGCTCGGTATCGCGCCGGAAGAGGCGGTCGGCCGGTTTTGCGGCGATGTCTTGCGCCCGCGGGGACGTGATGGGGTGCGCCCGTGCGAGGATCAGTGCCCCATCGTGCATGCGCGCTTCAAAGGCGGGGTGCGCGCTGCCGAGCGTCTGGAGCTGGCGAGTGGCCCGCAGCGGACGGTCGTCATCACGAGCGCGCCGCCTTCCGATGGACAGCAGGTGCAGGTGTTGCGCGACGAGACCGAAGTGGAAGCGACCCGCCGGCTGCGCGACACCGTCCTGGCCAACATCTCGCACGAGTTCAAGACCCCGCTCACGGCGCAGCTGGCCTCCATCGAGCTGCTGCTGGACCAGCTGCCTCAGCTCACGACGGAGCAGATCGGCGATCTCGCGCGCGCGCTGCAGCGTGGGGCGCTGCGCCTGACCGAGCTCATCGAGAACCTGCTGGAAAGCGTGCGCATCGAATCGGGCAGAGACACCATCCGCCGGAAGCCGGTGGCGCTGGATGAGGTCGTCGAGGAGGCTGTTGCCTCGATGCACCCGCTGATCGCGCTGCGGGATCAGGAAATCGCCGTGGACCTGCCGTATCCTTTGCCCGTGGTGGTCGGCGACGCGACTCGGCTGACACAGGTGTTCGTCAATCTGCTGGCGAATGCCAGCAAGTTTGCCCCAGCCGGAAGCACCATTCGCATTGGAGGTGTCGTGGCGGACGCGACCGTGCTGCTGCGGGTTCAAGATGAGGGACCAGGGCTGCCGCCGCATGCGGGCCCGGCGATCTTCGAGCGCTTCGTGCGCGCTTCGCCGGAGGAGCCCGAGCAGAGTGGCATGGGGCTGGGGTTGTGGATTGTGAAGTCCATCGTCGAGCGCCACGGCGGCCGCGTCTACGCGGAGAGTGGCGTAGAGGTGGGGACGAGAATGTGCGTGGCCTTGCCGGTGGAGCAACGACATGAAGATGCTGGTCGTTGACGACGATCTGGAGCTGCTGGGACTGATCGGCTTCGCGTTGCGCACAGCCGGCTATCTAACGATCGAGGCGCGCGATGGCGCGGAGGCGCTGGAACGTTTCCACGCCGAGCAGCCGGATCTGGTCATCCTGGACATCAACCTGCCGGGCATGGACGGTTTCGAGGTGTGTCGGCGCATGCGCGCCGAAGGGTCAACGCCGATCCTGATGCTGACCGTGCGCAACACGGAGGAAGATCACGTGTACGGGCTCGATCAGGGCGCGGACGACTACCTGACCAAGCCATTCAGTCCGCGCACGCTCCTGGCCCACGTGCGGGCACTGCTGCGGCGTGGAAACGGGGAGTCCGCGGCCACGCTGGTGATCGGCGATCTCCAGCTCAACGTCGAAGACCAGTCGGTGGTGGTCCGCGGCGTGCCCACGCACCTGACCAACCGCGAATTCCGGCTCATGCAGTACCTATGCGCCAATGCGGGGCATACGATACCCGTCGAGCGGCTCACGAGCCACATCTGGGGCTATCAGGCGACAGGCGATCGCCAGCTGCTGAAACAGATCGTGCACCGCCTGCGCCAGAAGATCGAGCCCGATCCGGCGGAGCCGCGGTATTTGATGACGGTCGCGGGAGTGGGCTATGTGCTGCGCGCGCCGAGCCACACGCCGAGCCACACGCCGGCCTGAGCCGCCACGGCGCAGCGCGGCTCGGCGCGGTCGTGCGAGGTGCGGTGCGGCGGGGTGGGGTGGCACCCATGGCATGGAAGCTGCCCTTGACATGGATGCGAGCGGCATGGTATCTGTTTATGCGTAATCGAATATGGCCCGCGAAGAGTGAGAAGAGTAGGCGGACTTGCCCGTCAGCGACCTGAGACAGAGTGGAAGCTCAGGGGGGTGAGAGCCGCGCGAACGCGCTCACGAGCGGCTGGTGGAAGAAAGCGCCCGCCATCACCTCATGTGAGGGCTGGACGCAAGTACGCCGGGTGGGTCCGCACGCCGGATTCGGACGATCGAGAGGTCGCCTTGCACGTGTCCAAGCGGCACGCGGGGGGCGGCAACCAGGGTGGCACCGCGGGGAGCACTACGAGCCTCGTCCCTACGCGACAGAACGCGTGGCGACGAGGTTTTTTGTTGTGCTGGCTCGTGTCTCAGCGCGATGAGCCGGCGGTACGACGGCGACAGAGCCGTCAGGAAGAGATAGGCCGGGGGCGCATGATGACCACACAGCTGCCACCAACCGTGAGGCGGGGCACCGTGCTCGCCCGCGCACCCCGGCATGCGTGCCCGCGTAGGCGCCATAGCGCGCGCCCCCACCCCACTCGCGCCCGTACGCGCGCCGGCCGTTAGCATCCCCACGCCGGCCGGCTAAACATCCCCATCATCGCTGCCCACACGATGGGCCATGGTCGCATTTCGTCCCAACTGCAGCGCCGCAGCGAGCACCAACGCCGGTTTGTGCCACGCACGCGTCCGCGCGCCGGAGGCTGGAGGCGCCGCGAGCGGCCTCTGGGCTGCTCGATCCAGCACAGCGACCGGAACCAGGCGACAGTGCGACACGACTGTCTTCCACCACGCGGACGACGCGTAGAAAACGAGGGAACGATGACGCAGAAGCTCTGGTCCAAAGGGTACACGCTCGAACCGGCCATCGAGCGCTACGTGGCCGCACGCAATGCCGCGCTCGACCTCGAGCTGGTGCCGTACGACCTGCTGGGATCCCTGGCCCACGCCCGCATGCTGCGGCATGTGGGGCTGCTCGACGAGGAGGAGTGGCGCGCGCTCGACGAGACCCTGCGCGCGCTGCTGGCGGACCCGGGCCAGCCGGCGCTCGTGCCCACTACCGCCGAGGAGGACATCCACACGGCGATCGAGGGGGCGCTGGTAGAGCAGCTTGGTCCGGTCGGCAAAAAGATCCACGTGGGCCGCTCGCGGAACGATCAGGTGCTGCTGGATCTGCGTCTGTACGCCAAAGAGGCGCTTCTGCGCATCGCCGGGGCACTGCTCGACACCGCGGAGACCCTCGCGGCGCTCGCGGGCAGGCATGCGTGGACGCCGATGCCCGGCTACACGCACATGCAGCGCGCGATGCTCTCGTCGGTCGGGCTCTGGGCGGCGGCGCACGCGGAGGCGCTGCTCGACGATGGCGTGGCGTTGGCGGCGGCGTACGAGCTGAACGACCAATCGCCGCTGGGTTCGGCCGCGGCGTACGGCGTGCCGCTGCCGCTGGACCGCGCCTATGTGGCGCGGCTGCTGGGCTTCGCGCGGGCGCACCACAACGTGCTGGCCGCCGCGAACGCGCGGGGCAAGGGCGAGGCGGCCGCCGTCCAGGCGCTCGCGCTGGTGATGCTCGACCTGAGCAAGTGGGCGGAGGATGTGCTGCTGTTCACCACGAGCGAGTACGACTTCTTCGGCGTGCCCCAGGAGCTCTGCGACGGCAGCAGCATCATGCCGCAGAAGCGCAATCTGAGCGCGCTCGAGCTGGTCCGGGCGCGAGCGCACACGGTCGTGGCGCTGCAGGGGCAGATGCTCGCGACCCTGGTTGGGCTGCCGTCCGGCTACAACATGGACTACCAGGAGACCAAAGCGCCACTCATCGAAGCCGTGCATCTGTGCGAAGAGAGCCTGGAAGTCGCGCGCCTCTTCGCCGCCGGCATCGAAGTGCATCAGGAGCGACTCGAAGCGGCCTGCGCGGCTGAGCTCTTCGCCTCCGATCGCGCCTACGAGCTCGTGGCAGCGGGCATGCCGTTCCGCGATGCCTATCGTGAGGTGGCGGCCGCTCCGGCGGCGCAGGAGCCGGGCGATCTGATGGCGCGGCTGCGAGCGCGGAGCGCGGAAGGAGCGCCGGGCAACCTCGGCCTCCCCGAAGTCGCCGCGCGCATCGCACGCGAGCGCGCGGCCTGGCAGCGGCGCCAGACGACACTCGACGAGGCGCTGGCCGCCCTGACCAGCGGCCCGGCGGAAGCACGCGGGAGCGGAGAGCCCGCGGCGAGCGGAAGCGACGGCTTCGCGAGCGGATGTGTCGCCGTGCCTGGTATCTGAGCGTATCCGCCGATGGGCGTGAAGCGATCGAGGAGACGAAACGCCCGGCTCGGAAGGGCCGGGGAGCTGTGGAGAGGAGACACACCACATGGCTGGCAAGGTGATCCTGGCATACTCCGGCGGGCTGGATACGTCGGTGGCGATTCGCTGGCTCCAGGAGACGTACGAGCTGGAGCCCATCACGCTGACGATCGACGTCGGCAACGAGAAGGACATCGCGGCGGTGGCCGCCCGCGCCCAGCGGATCGGCGCCGTCAAGGCGCTGACGGTGGACGCGCGCCGCGACTTTCTGGAGTATTTCGTGTGGCCGGCGCTGCAAGCCAACGCGGTCTACGAGGGCGCGTATCCGCTGGCGACCGCGCTGGCGCGGCCCCTGATCGCCAAGCTGCTGGTAGACGTGGCGCGCGCCGAGGGGGCGGTAGCGGTGGCGCATGGCTGCACGGGCAAGGGCAACGACCAGGTGCGCTTCGACGTCTCGATCATGGCGCTGGCGCCCGACCTGAAGATCATCGCGCCCGTGCGCGAGTGGAGCATGACGCGCGACGCCGAGATCGAGTACGCCCACGAGCACCAGATCCCCATCGCCGCGACCGCCGCCAACCCCTACAGCGTGGACGCCAACCTGTGGGGGCGCAGCATCGAGTGTGGCATTCTGGAAGATCCCTGGGAGGAGCCGCCAACCGACGTCTGGGACTGGACGGCCGATCCCGCGACGGCACCCGCCGCGCCGGCCGAGATCACCGTCGCCTTCGAGCAGGGCGTGCCGGTGGCGCTGGATGGGGAGCCGCTCGATGCGGTCACGCTGGTGCAGCGGCTGAACGCGCTGGCTGGTGAGCACGGGATCGGACGCATCGACCACGTCGAGAACCGGCTGGTGGGCATCAAGTCACGCGAAGTGTACGAGGCGCCCGCGGCCGTGACGCTGCTGACCGCTCACCGCGCGCTGGAAAGCCTGACGCTGAGCCGCGAGCAGGCGCGGGTGAAGGACCTGCTGGCGGGCGAATACGCCCGCATGATCTACAACGGCCTGTGGTACAGCGCGCTGCACGCGGACCTGATGGCGTTCGTGCGCAGCTCGCAGCGGTTCGTGTCGGGCGAGGTGCGCCTGAAGCTGCATCGCGGCACGTGCTCCGTGGTGGGCCGGCGCGCGCCACACTCGCTCTACCAGCACGCGCTGGCCACCTATGAGCGGGGCGACGCCTTCAATCATCAGAGCGCGGTGGGCTTCATCGAGCTGTGGGGCTTGCCAGTCAAGACGCAGGCGCAGATCCAGTTGCTGAGCGGGCAGCCCGGTGAGCTGCCGAATTTGCCGGGGCTGCACAGCACTCCGGCGCAGATCGCCGGATGAGCGCGACGGCGCGGCGGTCCGCGGGAGGACGCGCGCGAACGGGGAGGACAGCATGAACCATTTGCTGACGCTCGACGGCATGAGCCCGCGTGAGATGGAGCAGATCTTCGCCCAGGCAACGCTGATGAAGCGGGCGCGCATGAGCGCGCTGCCTGGCGCGTCTGTGCTCGCCGGGCGCCACATCGCGCTGCTCTTCGAGAAGCCTTCGTTGCGGACGCGCGTCTCCTTTGAGGTGGCGGCGCGCGAGCTGGGCGCGCAGACCCTCTACCTGGCGCCGCAAGAGGTGGGGTTGGGCAGCCGCGAAGCGGTCGCCGACGTCGCGCGCGTGCTCAGCTCGTACGTGCATGCGGTGGTGCTGCGCACGTTTCGCCACGAGCTGGTGGAGGAGTTCGCCCGCGCCGCGAGCGTGCCGGTCATCAACGGACTGACCGACAGGCACCACCCCTGCCAGGGCCTGACGGACGTGTTCACCATCGTCGAGCACCACGGGCGAGCGGAAGGGCGGACGCTGGCGTACGTGGGCGACGGGAACAACTGCGCCCATTCGTTGCTGCAGGCCGCGGTGAAAGCGGGCATGGATGTGCGCATCGCGACGCCACCAGGCTACGAGCCACACGCGGATGTGGTGGCCGCGGCTCGGCACGAAGCCGAGCGGACGGGCGGGAGCGTCCGCCTGCTGTGCGATCCGCGCGAGGCTGTGTGCGGCGCCGACGTGGTGTACACGGATGTCTGGACGAGCATGGGGCAGGAAGCCGAGAACGAGGGGCGGCGGCGCACCTTCGCCGCGTATCGCGTGGATGGCGAGCTCGTCTCGCTGGCCGCCCCGGACGCCATCGTGCTCCATCCGCTGCCCGCCCATCGGGGCGAGGAGATCAGTGATGAGGTCCTCGACGGGCCGCGGTCGCGGGTGTTCATACAGGCGGAGAACCGGCTGCACGTCCAGAAGGCGATTTTGCGCATGCTGCTGGCCACGGAAGCGATGGCCAGTCGCTCGGCATAGGGTGTGGCGACGGGCCGCCGGGAAAGGAGAGTGGGCTGTGGAGGCAGCGAATCGGCACGAGGGCGAGGCGCTCGCGGCGCTGGTGCTGGAGGATGGGCGCGTATTTCGTGGGCGCGCCTTCGGGGCTGTGCAGAGGCTGTGGGCGGGGAGGCGCGGCGAGGTCGTCTTCGCGACGAGCATGACGGGCTACCAGGAGATCTGCACCGACCCGTCGTATCGTGGGCAAATGGTGACGCTGACGTACCCCTTGATCGGCAATTACGGCATCGCCGCCGAGGACGCCGAATCCCGCCGCCCGTGGCTCTCCGCGCTCCTGGTGAGCGAGGTATGCGAGGAGTATAGCAACTGGCGCGCGACAGAGTCGCTGCATGCCTATCTCGCGCGCTACGGCATTCCGGGCATGTGCGACCTGGATACGCGTGCCCTTACCCGCCACCTACGCATCAACGGCACGCTCAGGGGCATCATGCGCGCGTACCGGGAGGGCCAGGAGCCCGATTACGCGGCGCTGGCCGCGGAGGCGCGCGCGGTGCGCACGGTCACGCAGCTCGACGTGGTGGAGGAGGTCGCCTCCCGCGGGATGGCCGTATGGGAGGCGCAGCCGATACGCCGGGACGCACCCTGCGTGCTGCTGATCGACACGGGCTTCAAGCGTCACATCGCGCGGAGCCTGAGCGAGCGCGGCCTTGCCGTGCTGGTGGCGCCGCCCAGCGTGGATATGGCGGCGGTGCGCAGGCTGCGGCCGGACGGTGTGGTCCTGGCGAATGGACCGGGCGACCCCGAAAGCCTGGAGCGGCTGGTGGAGCTGACGCGCGGATTGATCCAGGCACGCATTCCCCTGATGGGCATCTGCCTGGGCCACCAGCTGATCGGCCTGGCCGCGGGCGCCGTGACCAGCCGCCTGTCGTTCGGTCACCACGGAGCCAATCACCCGGTCAGGGAAGTGCGGACGGGTCGGGTAACGGTCACATCCCAGAACCATAACTTCCAGGTGGACGGAGCGAGCCTTCCGCCGCACAGCGGCTTCTACGTCAGTCACGTGAACCTCTCGGATGGCAGCGTGGAGGGGCTGGCGCACGAGCATCTGCCCATTTTCTCGGTCCAGTATCACCCCGAGGCGGCGCCCGGCCCGGAAGATAATCTGGCCTTGTTCGATCGCTTCGCCGCGCTGATCGAGCGGGAGCGGGCGACGGTGCTGGCGGGGTAGCCCTTGACACGCTTCACTCGCTGAAGTTAAGATATCTCTCGACAACTGAATAGCGATGCCTGCTCTCATCAAGAGTGGCTGAGGGAAAACGGCCCGAAGAAGCCTGGCAACCCACCCGCATCGTCGCGGGCAGGGTGCAAACTCCGGCGAACGTGGTTCGCGAGATGAGGGAGGATGTCTACGGCGCATGCACTGCGCGACAGACGTTCCGCCCTTGGTTCTCGTGAGCCGAGGGCGTTTTTGTTGGGCGCGGGCCGGGAGATCAGCCGCACAGGCGGCACGAGGAGAGAAGGAAGCGGCGACGGCGCGCGGTGGGCGCCGGCAGCGTGACAACCGCAGAGTGAGAACGGCGCGGACGAAGACGAGTACGCGGACGGGACGTGGCGACAGAGAGCCGTAGCAGGTGAGAAGGCGGCGCCGCAACCGCGCGGAATATGACTTCCGAGCTGTGGGCTGAAATCGCGGGGGGTGCTCCGCCAGAGTAGGCTCGACCGGGTGGGCCCCGTTATATGGCCCTGATGCTCGGCGCGCTGCCCGTGCGCCGGTCGTCGACGAGGTTGCGCCGTGGCGGCGCAACGAAACAGGGTGGTACCGCGATGCCTCTCGCCCCTGAGTGGGTGGGAGGCTTTTGTTGTTTTGCGCGCAGTGGGAGGTGGCGGTGGGTCCAGATGTAGAGACAGCACCGCCGTGCTCAGCGCCCGGCGGTGCGCGACCGATAGGCCGAGCCACTGCCTACTTGCATAGTATGAGAACATAGGGGAGGCACGAGGCCGGGGGCAGCCGAACATGCACATGGATGCTGTGTCTGGCGCTGGGTGGGGGCGTACCGCGGGTGGCAGGAAGGCCAGTGAGCCATCCTACCGCGGCAGGCGCAAGGAGGGACGCGAATGCGCGTGGTGAAGTTCGGCGGCAGCTCAGTGGCCAGCGCGGAGCGCATCCTGGCCGCGGCGGGCATTGTCGCCGAGCAGCGGATGGAAGGTCCCGTCGCCGTTGTGGTGTCGGCGATGGCCGGCGTGACCGACGCGCTCTTGCGCGCCGCGGGTGCCGCGCTGACGCGGCGCGGCGACTGGCGAGAAGAGCTGAGACGCGTGGAAGCGCGGCATCGTGCGGCCTACGCCGAGCTGGGCGTGGAGGTGCCGAACGCCTTTGTCGCCCGGTGGCAGGCGCTGCTCGCGGAGGGTGCGCAGCTCGCGCAGGGCGACCTGGCGGCGGGAAGCGCCAGCGCACGCGCGGCAGCGCGCTTCTCGGGATGGGGCGAGCGGCTGATCGTGGACCTCGTCGCGCGCGCCATCGGGCGACTGGGTCTGGAGGCGCGAGCGCTCGTGGAGGAGCCGGTGCTGCTGGCGGTGCCGGGGCGGCGGGATGCATGGGATGAGGAAGGGGCAGACGCGGAGCCGTCGGTGCTGGCGACTCGCGGCTGGCTCGCGCCGCGGCTGGCGCACCTGTTGCTACGTGGAGGGGTGCCGGTGCTGCCCGGGTACATCGCCCGTGACGCGGCGGGGCGCGTGACGACGCTGGGACGCAATGGCTCTGACCAGTCGGCGGCGGTGATCGGGGCGGCGCTGGGCGCGGAGGCGGTCTACCTCTACAGCGACGTGGCGGGCATCTTCAGCGCCGACCCGCGGGTGGTGCCGGAGGCGCGGCTGGTGCCGATGGTGACCTACGCCGAAGCGGAGGAGATCGCCTCGCTGGGTGCGCGCGTGCTGCATCCGCGGACGGTCGCGCCGCTGGGCCAGTGGAGCATTCCGCTGCGGCTGCGCGGCGTGCTGGAGCCGCGCGGGCCGGGTACGGACGTGGTGTGGGGGCGAGAGGGCGGCGACGTGGACGAGCGCGGGCCATGGTGGGTCGTGGCCGCGCGCGCGCACGGAGGCCCGGTGGCGGGAGCGCCGGACGGCGACGAGCCGGGATGGGCGGAGGTGACGGCGCTGTTGCTGGGCGCGCAGGACTGGGCAGCGCACGAGCGACAGGCCGTGCTGGCGGCGGTGACCGGCGCGCTGGGGTATGACGAGACGACACCGCAAGTGCCTCAGGTGGGGGAGCGGCAACTGCGCCTGGTGGTGCCGGCAGCGCGGATGGCGGCGGCGCAACAGGCGCTGCACGCGGCGCTCGTAAGGATGGGACCGCGGCCCGTGCGGGGGCCCGGTGTTGTGAGCAGGACGTGAGGGCATCATGGAAACGTATGCACGGGAGCAGCGTGGCGGCGCGCGAGTGCCGGTGACGGTGCTGGGGGCGACGGGACTGGTGGGCCAGCGACTGATCGCGCTGCTGGCGGACCACCCGTGGTTCGAGCTGGCCGGGGTGGCGGCCTCGGAGCGGCACGCGGGCGCGCGGTATGGCGACGCGGTGCGCTGGCAGCTCGACAGCGAGCCGCCGGCCGAGGCGCTGCGGCTGCGGATGGAGCGACCCGAGCCGGGCGATGGGCTGCCGGGGCGCATCGTGTTCTCGGGGCTGCCGGCCGCGGAGGCGGAAGAGATCGAGCCGCGGTTCGCGCGGGCCGGCGCGCTGGTCAGCAGCAACGCATCGGCCTTTCGCATGGCGCCAGACGTGCCCCTGGTGGTGCCAGAGATCAATCCGGAGCACTTGAGCATGGTGCGGGCGCAGCGGGCGCGGCGCGGCTGGACGGGAGCGCTCGTGACCAACCCCAATTGCTCGGCGATTGGGCTGACGCTGGCGCTGGCGCCGCTCCAGCGCTTCGGCCTGCGGCGCGTGCTGGTGACGACGCTGCAGGCGGCGTCTGGCGCGGGCTATCCGGGCGTGGCGTCGCTCGATCTGCTGGACAACGTCGTCCCCTTCATCGGGGGCGAGGAACAGAAGATGGCGGAGGAGACGCGCAAGATCCTGGGCGGATGGGACGACGAGGCGGGAGCGCGGCCGCTGAGTGAGCAGGAGCTGCGGCTGAGCGCCCAGTGCACCCGCGTGGCCGTGCGGGATGGGCACCTGGAGACGGTGAGCGTTGAGCTGGAGGCGCGGCCTGAGCCGGAGGACCTGATCGCGGCGTGGAGCGCGTACGCGGGAGAGCCGCAGCGACTGCAGCTGCCGACCGCACCCGAGCATCCGACGATCTACCGGGAGGAGCGCGACCGGCCGCAGCCCCTGCGGGACCGGATGGCAGGCGGGGGGATGGCGGTGACGATTGGGCGGCTGCGCCGCTGCGAGGTGCTGGACTACAAGTTCGTCTGCCTGAGCCACAATACGATCCGCGGGGCGGCCGGTGCGGCGCTGCTCAACGCGGAGCTGGCGTACGCACGGGGGCTGGTAGACGGGTAGCCAGCGGCTCCTGCTGTCTCCATCTGCAATTCGTCCCCCATTGCGATGGAAAGCGCATGCCGTTCAGGAGAGGGCGTTACCGGGCGGGCTCGACCACCTGAGCTGCGGCCATGGCGAGGCGGTCGAGCAGATCGGAGCAGACGCCCCAGAGGAGCCTGAGCCCGAAATAGCCCAGAGTGAGACCGCAGAGGACGTTGACGACGCGGAAGACGCCAGGGCGCACCCAGCGGCGTCCCCAGCCAAGCAGGCCAGACAACGCCAGACACCAGAGGACGGCTCCCAGAAAGAAGCCGGCGAAGAAGAGCACGTAGCCAATCCCGGTGACGCCAAGCGCCATGGCGCCGCTGCCCATGCCCGACCAGAACGCGAGTCCGAATGGATTCGCCAGGCCGAAAAAGACACCGGTGGCGAAGTCGCCGCGCGCCCGGCGCGACGACGATCGGGACTGGGCGCCGAGCCAGGCGTCATGCAGCGCGGTCCAGGCCATGCGCAGCAGGAAGAGTCCGCCCGCGATGCCCAGCACCACCTGCGCGGCCAGCTGATGAGCGAGCAGGGCAACGCCCGTGAGCGCCAGCAGCGCCCACAGTGAGTCGCCGATCAGTGAGCCGGTCTCTACCAGCAGGGCCGAGCGGCTGCCATGGGCGAGGCCGCGGCGGACGGCCTCAGTGTTGACGGCACCAGGGGCACCGCAATACGCCAGGCCGAATCCGATGGCGGTCATGAGCAGGATGACGAGGCTCGGCATGGGCGGAGTATCTCCATTCGCCTTGCGTTTGGTGACAAGAGCACAGCAGCCGGAAGCTAGAGATTCAGCTCCATGCCCTGGCTGCCCGTGAAGCCCAGGCCGCGGTAGAGCGGCTCAGCCATCTCCGAGGGCCAGAGGATGAGGCGGGTGATGCCCTGCTCGCGGGCGTCGGCGATGAGCAGGGTCATTAGCTGGCGTGAGATGCCGCGGCGGCGGTAAGCCGGGTAGGTGAACACGTTGGAGATCTGGCCGCGCAGGCGCCGCGGCCCGTCAATGGCGGGCGGCACGACCCACCACAACAGGGTGACGGTGGCAATGGGCTGGCCGTCCGCCTCGGCAATCCAGGCGCGCATGCGGCCGCGCTCCATCTCGCCGCGCATCTCTAGCGAGTAGGCGGAGAGATATGCGGTGCGAGCGCCGTTGGGGAGCGGTGTCTCGGGGTGGTGCTCGAGCTGCATCTCCCAGCGCAGTCCCGCCAGGGTGGCGATGTCGTCCAGGGTGGCGGGGCGAAACGTGATGTCGTCGTGGTCGTCCGGCATGCGCACCTCAGGACTGGCCGAGGATGAGCGTGCGGCCGGTCATGGCGGCAGGCTTGGGGATGTTGAGCAGCTGGAGCATGGTGGGCGCTACGTCGGCCAGGATGCCGTCGGAGCGCAGCTGCGCGCCCGGCCACTGGGGCACGACGAAGTAGAAGGGGACGGGATTGGTCGTGTGCGAGGTGAGCGGCTTGCCGGTGTCGTACTCGATCATCTGCTCGGCATTGCCGTGATCGGCCGTGATGAGGACAGCGCCGCCCTGTGCCAGCGCGGCCTCGACCACGCGCCCCACGCCCGCGTCCACGGTCTCGACGGCCTTGATGGCCGCCTCGATGTTGCCGGTGTGGCCGACCATGTCGGCATTCGCATAGTTCATGATCACGACGTCGTACTCGCCGCTCTGGATGCGGCGCACCGCTTCGTCGGTAACGCCGAGCGCGCTCATCTCCGGCTTGAGGTCGTACGTGGCGACCTTCGGGGAGGGGACGAGCAGGCGATCTTCGCCCGGGAAGGGGGCTTCGCGCCCGCCGTTGAAGAAGAAGGTGACGTGAGCGTACTTCTCGGTCTCGGCCGTGTGGAACTGGCGCAGACCGCGGTCGGAGAGAATCTTGGCCAGCGGCTGGTCCACGTTGTCGGCGGGGAAGGCCACGTCCACAGGCAGGCCCGACTCGTACTCGGTCATGGTGACGAATTTGAGGTCGGCGAGCCGGGGGCCGCGATCGAAGAGGCCGCTGGCCTGTGGGGGCAGCTCGGGAAGGACGAAGGCTTTGGTCAGCTCCCGGCCGCGGTCGGAGCGGAAGTTGAAGTAGACGACGGCATCACCCGCCTCGACGAGGGCGACGGGGTGCGTGTCCTCCATGAGGACGATGGGCTCGATGAACTCGTCGGTGACGTTGCGCTCGTACGACGCCGCGATGGCGGCGACAGGATCGGTGGCGTGGATGCCCTCGCCGCGCGTCATGGCGCGGTAGACGCGGGCGATGCGGTCCCAGCGGTTGTCGCGGTCCATGGCATAATAGCGGCCGGAGATGGTGGCGACGCGGGCGGGATGGTCGCCGCCAATCTCGCGGGCACTGGCGAGCAGCGCCTTCATGTACTCGACCGCGCCGAAGGGCGAGGTGTCGCGGCCATCGGTGAAGGCGTGGACGTAAACGCGCTCCACGTCATGGGTGGCGGCGAGGCGCAGGCAGGCTTCCAGGTGCGACTGGTGAGCGTGGACGCCACCAGGGCCGATGAGGCCGCAGAAGTGCAGCTTGCTGCTGTGGCGCTTGACGTGTGCGACCGCGCCGAGGAGCGCGGGATTGGTGAAGAAGGAGCCGTCGTGGATGGCGGCGGAGACGCGGGTGAACTCCTGCAGGACACGCTTGCCGGCGCCCATATTGAGGTGGCCGACCTCGGAATTGCCCATCTGGCCCTCGGGCAGGCCAACGGCGGGACCCGAGGTGGCGATCTGGGTGTGAGGCCACTCCCGCTCGATGCGGTCGAGGTTGGGCTTGCGCGCCATGGCGATGGCGTTGGCGTCTTTACGAGGGTTGATGCCGTACCCGTCCATGACGATGAGGACGAGCGGGCGAGGCACCTGCGGCATGGGAGGCTCCCTGTTTCGTGGTGTGGCCGCCGGGCGGGTGGCCACGGCGGCCGTCATCCCAGTATAGCATGGAGCGTGGGCAGGGTGACGACGGGCGTGCGCCCCGCCGCTCAGGAGCTAGCGCGCCTGGGTGAGCGGACACGCGGTGGTGCTTTTGGGAGTTGAGACTGGCTCAAGCTTACGCTCAGGCTCAGGCTCAGGCTCAGGCTCAGGGTCGTTGGCACGCAGCTGGGTGAGGAGGAGCGGGCCACCCAGTGCCCAGAGCAGATCGACGAGCGCGGCGGCGGGCGAGTCGCCCAGACCAAGAGGCATAGTGTCGTCGGCGGTGACCGGAAGCAGTGCGGCATAGTAGAGCGCTGGCAAGTCCTCAGGGGCGCCAGGTGCGTCGGCGCTGCACCATTCCCTCAGTGACCCGGGGCCGAAACCAGTGGCATGGGCCAACACGCGCACGGCCTCGCGCGCGGCGTCGGCGTTCATCCCGAGCTCAGCACAGAACTCGACCGCGTTGTCCTCGGCGGCCATGTCCTGTGGTGCCTGCCATGTCCTCATGCCCGACTGCCTTCCCGTTTTGAGCAGGATGCTTTCTAACTTTAGGAGTATACCGCATGATTCTACGCACTCCACGCGCGCACAGGCACGAACTGGACCATCGGGCTACCGCGTGAGCCAGGGTGGGGAGTGTGGCGAACGGTTTGCGAGCGCAACACAACCGCGCTATGCTCTCAGCGAGTTGCGCGGGCGTCTTCGGGTAATGGATCGCGCGTTGAAGGAGGCGAGCACATGATCCTGGTGACCGGTGGCAGTGGCTTCGCGGGGTCGCGCATCGTGGCGCGACTGGTGGCCGAGGGCGAGCGGCCGCGGGCGCTGGTGCGCAATGAGGCGCAGGCGCGCCGGAGGCTGCCGCTAGACGCCGTGGAGATCGTGGTGGGGGATACGACGCGTCCGGCCACGCTGGATGCGGCGATGGCGGGCGTGGAGACCATCATCCACACGGCGTTCATCACGGCGGACCGCAAGCAAGGGCCAGGCGTGAGCTACCAGGCGACGAACGTGGCGGGGACGGCCAATCTGGTGGCGGCGGCTCAGCGTGCGGGCGTGCGGCGCATCGTCGTGCTCAGTGGGCTGGGCGTGAAGCCAGATAGGCCGGGGTCCTACATGGAGGGGCGCTACCTCGCGGAGCAGGAGGTGCGCGAGAGCGGGCTGGCATGGTCCATCCTGGGGCCGTCGGTGCAGTTTGGGCCGGGCGCGGCGTTCTTCACGGGGCTGGCGGACCTGATTCGCAAGGCGCCGGTGGTGCCCATGATTGGCAGCGGGCGGCGCAAGTTCCAGCCGATCTACGTGGAGGACACGGTGACGTGCCTGCTGAAGATGGTGCGTGAGCCGGAGCGGTACGACCGGCGGCGCATTGACGTCGGGGGTCCGCGGGTGTATACGTACGCGCGCATCCTTGATATGCTGATGGCCTCGATGGGCGTGCGCAAGCTGAAAGTGCCCGGACCGATGCCCGCGGCGGCGATCGCGGCCGGCGTGATGGAGGCGGTGCTGCCCAGGCCGCCGATCACGGTGGCGGCGCTGGGGTTGTTCACGTTCGATAACGTCACCGATCTGGATGCCGTGGAGCGCCACTTCGGGTTCACGCCGGCGTCATTCGAAACGTACCTCTCGCTTCACGGCGTGGAGGCATGATGGGCGAGGCGGTGGGCAGCGGGTGATGCTGGGAAGGGGCGAGGCTTGGAGCAAAAGGTAATGACCTGCGAGGCATGCGGGGCGCCGTACCTGGAAGGTGTTACCGTTTGCTACTCCTGTGGCGCGCCCATTGGGGAGGCGGAGCAGCCGACGCAGCCAGTGGTCATTCCCGTGCACCTGCGCGCCCGCGTGGCGGCGCTGGCCGCACCCCCGCCCGCGCCCACTCCCGCACCCGCCGGTGAGCCGGACGCGGCCGTCTCTGAGCCGGCGCAGGCGGCGGCGGCGCGACGGGAGGAACGCGAGCCGCTCTGGCCGCCGCGCATTCGGCCAGTGTCGGTGGCGCTGCTCGCCGTGAGTCTGGTGGCGCTGGCGGTGGGCGTGGTGGTGTTGAACTACCGGCTGATTCCGCCGGGGGTGCCGGTGGACCACATCTACCGCGACCCGGGCCATCGCTTCCACTTCGCGCAGCCAGCGCTGTGGCAGGCTACCCCCTACGCGGCCGGCGTGCAGCTGGCCGACGCGACGCGAGTGAGCACGGCCCAGGTCACGGTGCTGCCACCCGATCCGGGGGAGGACGCGGTCTCGGGCGCCGATGCCCTGGCGCAGAGCCTGGGGCTCGACCAGGCCGATCCGGTGGTCGCCGCGGGCGAGACGTGGCAGCAGCGCTCCGGACAGGTGGTCGGGCAGGATGGGGTGCGGCGAGAGTTCGTAGTGCTGGTGGCGCTGCACGCGGGGCAGCTCTACATCATCGAGTACGCCAGTCCCGTGGCGAGCTTTGACGCCACCAATAGCCTGGTGTTTCAACCGCTGCTGCGCTCGTTCGCGTTCGGGTGATGGTGCCACGTGTGTTAGGATGGAAAGAGGGCGTGCGGCCGCGGCCGTCGAGCGACGAGCCGGCACGCCGCGCGCAGGATGCGCACCCGCCCCGCACATGAGTTGAACCCTCTATGCCACCCAAGAGGTACGATCGATGACTACCGCCGAGACACCAGGCGCCATGGGCACGCGCGCCGCTCGCGGCAAGACGAGCCAGGGCCGGCAGCCAGCACCAGAGATAGACTCCGCCAGCACCTCCAGCGCGGCGACCAGCGGCACGGCCGCGCCGCACGACCCTGCCCACGCCGGACGCGAGACCGCGGACGAGCGCGCGCCGCGCCGGCCGACGGTGAAGGATGTGTGGCAGGCGCAGGAGGTGATCCGGCCACACGTGTACCATACGCCGCTGCTGCCATCGCGCACATTCAGCGCGATGACCGGGGCGAAGGTCTATCTGAAGGCGGAGAACCTGCAGCGCTCGGGAGCGTACAAGATCCGCGGGGCGACGAACAAGCTGGCGCACCTGACGCCGGAGGAGCGCGCGCGCGGGGTGATCGCGGCGTCGGCGGGAAACCATGCGCAAGGGGTGGCGCTGGCCGCCGGGGCGCTGGGCGTGCGCTGCACGATCGTGATGCCGGCGGGGGCGCCGCTGGCGAAGATCACGGCGACGCAGGCGTATGGGGCCACGGTGGTGCTGCACGGCGACACCTACGACGATGCCTATGCCCACGCGCTAGAGCTGCAGGCGCGCAACGGCATGGTCTACATCCCCGCATTCGACGACCCGGACATCATCGCCGGACAGGGCACGCTGGGGCTGGAGATCCTGGCCGATCTGCCGGAGGTGGAGGCGCTGCTGGTGGGCATCGGCGGCGGTGGGCTGATCTCGGGCATCGCGACGGCCATCAAGGCGCTGAAGCCCGACGTGCGCATCATCGGCGTGCAGGCGAGCGGGGCGGCCTCGATGCGCGCGGCGCTGGATGCCGGGCATCTGGTGACGCTGCCCAGCATCAGCACGATCGCCGATGGCATCGCGACGCGAAGGGCGGGCGAGCTGACCTACGCCATCGTGAGCGAGCTGGTGGACGAGGTGGTGACGGTGGATGACGAGGAGATCATCCATGCGGTGCTGCTGCTGATGGAACGGTGCAAGCTGCTGGTGGAGGGGGCAGGCGCGGTGGGCGTGGCCGCGCTCCTGAGCGGCCGGGTGCGGCTGGAGGGGAAGCGCACGGTGGCGCTGCTCTCGGGCGGGAACATCGACATGAACCTGGTGGGGCGCTTCATCCAGCACGGGCTGATGGCGCAGGGACGCTATCTGGTGATCCACACGTTGCTGCCGGACCGGCCGGGAGAGCTGCTGCGGCTGCTGAGCCTGGTGGCGGAGCAGGGGGTGAACGTGCTGGAGGTGGAGCACCACCGTACGGCGCCGCGGCTGGCCATCCAGCAGGTGGAGGTGATGCTGACGCTGGAGACGCGGGACCGCGCGCATTGCGAGCGGCTGCTGGCGCTGATGCGCGAGCGGGGGTA
>CAYQFU010000064.1:0-23731 GCA_964416775.1 uncultured Ktedonobacterales bacterium | reverse complement strand
CGGTTAGAGGTCCAACGGGAAAAGGTGGAGCGAGGAGAGGTGCCGAGAGAGCTTTCGGCCGAGGAGATGGAGGCCATCAAGAGCTTCGGACACGTCGAATAGCCATGCGCTAGCCAGGCGGCGCGCTGGCAGTACTGGACTCACGGCGACGTCGTTCCGCGGTCACGCGGGCTCGTTGTGATCGAGCTCGGGTGACCGCGGCTCATCAGCGGGGGCGTAGGGGGTGTCGGGCCGCACGAGACCATTTCGTGGCTGCACTCCTCCAGCCCTCGCTGGCAGGAGCAGCCCGGCTGTGCTTGGAGCACGACGTGCGTAGCGTGAGGGACACCAAAGCAACCAAGCTGACCGGCCCGACGACGGTCCGCTGAGCTCGTAGTCGAGGGCGTGTCACCCTGGCTGCTGTACCACGGCCCAGGATTATAGCACTGCCACGCTGCTACTCGATGTGCCCAAATGGATGATGCGGACGGCCTATTGATGGGGCAACCGGTGACGCGCACATCAGCGTTGTGCACTCTGCTCTGTATCTTGGTCACGGCGTATATAACCGTGTTCGTCTATGTCGTAACGTACCCAGTGCCCATTACTGCAGATGTCTCGCACCGTCTTGCCTGGCTGCATCTCGACACAATAGACACGCTCGCCACAACCCGGACAGAACACGAAGGGAGTCTTTCTCACGGGGCCACCTCTCTCTGCAATCCTCTGCAATCATGACGGCCAGTCAACCGCCTCTCTCTACGTTTGATTATAACGAGTAGTAAGGCAGTGGTACATCACAAGACCATACAAGTGCCTTACCCCAGGAAGCCGCAGGCATGCTGGGTGCATACGTTCAGCGCAGTGGACAGGGCTGGAACCCCCGTCTACAAAAGCCTTGGCACTCTCTGATCCTGGCATGGTTAAAGCGGCGTCAGGTCATGGCCGCTGTCACATCAGCACCATACACGCTGAGCCAGAAGGGAGGTGTCGCAATCGGAGAACGTTCAGGGGAGGCAGCGCATCAGGCCGACCACAGCGCCCAGCGCTGGGAGCAGTGGCGGGTTATCTAGCATGGTGTTCGTGTAGCACAGCACTTCGCACTGCTGAATTCTCGCTGCCAGCTCCGCGGAATAGCGGGGAGGAGTCGCACGATGCCGGAGACCCGCTTCCGAGTAGAAGTAAAGAACCGCATGGCCGATCAAGAGGTGCCGGGGCACAACCGCTGGCACCCCGATATTCCAGCAGTAGCCGCCGTCAACCCAGGGACCACCTTCCGCATGGAGTGCCTGGATTGGACTGATGGACAGATCAAGAACACGGATAGTGCGAACGACGTACGCGATATCGACCTGTCAATCCCTCACGTGCTGAGTGGACCGATTGCGGTCAACGGTGCCGAGCCCGGCGACGTGCTCGTCGTCGACATCCTCGACATGGGGCCGTTCCCTGGACCGGACACGGAGTGGGGCTTCACTGGGATCTTCGCCAAAGTGAACGGTGGTGGCTTCCTTACCGACTACTTTCCGGACGCCTACAAGGCCATCTGGGACCTCAAGGGCGTCTATGCGACATCCCGTCACGTACCAGACGTGCGCTTCGTGGGCATCCAGCACCCTGGGCTGATCGGCTGCGCCCCGTCGCACGAGCTGCTCGACAAGTGGAACGAGCGGGAGCGGGCGCTCATCTCGACGAACCCGGACCGGGTGCCTCCCTTGGCTCTCCCGCCCCTCGAGCACAATGCGCTCCTTGGTAGGTTAGAGGGCATGGCCCGAGACCAGGCGGCGCGAGAGGCCGTCCGGACGGTGCCGCCGCGCGAGCACGGCGGCAACTGCGACATCAAGAACCTCACGCGGGGGTCGCGCGTCTACTTCCCGGTGTACGTCAAGGGCGCCAATCTCTCGCTGGGCGACCTCCACTTTTCGCAGGGAGACGGCGAGATCACCTTCTGCGGCGCCATCGAGATGGCGGGGTGGATCGATCTCCACGTCGATCTGATCAAGGACGGCGTCAGCAAATACCGGATGCTCAACCCCATCTTCCAGACGAGCCCTATGGAGCCACGGTATACCAACTACCTGGTCTTCGAGGGGATCTCGGTGGACGACCAGGGCAGGCAGTATTACATGGATGCCCACGTCGCCTACAGGAATGCCTGCCTGAACGCCATCAACTACCTCAAGACGTGCGGGTACACAGGTGAGCAGGCGTACATCATCCTGGGGACGGCTCCGACGGAGGGGCGGATCAGCGGCATCGTGGACATCCCGAACGCATGCTGCACGATCTACCTCCCAACCGAGATCTTCCAGCGGGATGTCTTGCCGGGCGGCGTGACGCTGGGCGCCCAGCGGTCCATGCTTGCCTCGACCAGCTAAGCGCTGGGAGCGCCACCGGGTTGAGGATCGGCATTGCGCCGATGGTGAGGAATCTGGAGGGGATTGTCCCTCCAGATTCCTGGACGATGGCGTTGGCCAACTACTTCAGCGCTCGTCAGGCTCCGCGACTGTGCGACACGGCGAAAGAAGAACGAGGTCACGATCATGCCGATGTACCAGTTCCTCTGTCACACCTGCGGCCAGTTCGAGCGATGGCGCCCGTTTGAGGAGGCGGCCAACGCTATTCTGTGTCCGGTGTGCCAGCGCGTTGCCAAACGCGTCTACACAGCGCCCGGCCTTTCCAGGGTGCCTCCTGCCCTCAGCCGAGAGCTTGATCGCGCGCGGAAGAGCGCTTACGAGCCGGAGGTGCTCACCCGCGAGCAGGTTGCTAGCCAGGAGCCAGCACCACCACGGATGGTGCGCAAACGCGAAGGGCGTCCCTGGCTGCTGGGCGACTGAAGCCTTCACTGAAGCCTTAATGGTGCGCGGACAGACGCTGCTGCGGGCGGCCAAGCGGTTGCATCGTGCTGCGCCGCCCTTCTTGCTGCGTCCCATTATCGCCGATCTCGGCCGACCTCTACTCTCCGATGACCGCCGGCCGCGGCTGCACCGTCTCGCCGCGCGCGGCAGCGCGCTTCGCCGCCTGCACCGCCGGATCGCGCCCGACGAACACCGCAATCACCATGGCGACCGCGCAGCCGATCAGCGAGACCCAGAACGTGTCGTTGAGCGCGTGCGTGGCCGCGAGGGGGGCGACGTGCTGCTGCACGTACTGCGCGGCAGTCGAGGCGGCGATGTGCGCGGCGTGCTGCTGCGCGTACTGCTGGGCATACGTCTGCGCGTACTGTTGTACCTGCCCCTGCACGCACGCCTGGATTTGCGCCGCGTGCAGCCGGGCAGCCGCGCCGAATGGCGCCGCGCAACTCGCGGTCAGCTGGCCCAGCGGCGTGCTCGGGTCCAGCGGGGACCCGCTGGTGAACGCCTGGACAGCCGTGTGCGTGGCCACCTGCACCTGCTGCGTCACAGCGGCTTGCGTCGCCGCGCGCACCTGGGGCGCGAAGCTCTGGCCGTACGTCTTCGCCTGCTGTACGAAGTACGTGGTGAGGATGGAGAGGCCGACCGCGCCGAACACCTGCCGTGTCACATTGACCAGCGACGAAGCACGCGCCATCGCGCGATTGCTCACGACGGAGACCACGAGCGTCTGCAGCGGAACGTTGGTGAAGCCAAGCCCCAGCCCGCGCACGGCCATCCAGACCTGCAGGCTTTGCCAGGACGTGCCGGTTGTCAGCTGCGTGAAGCCGAACGTCCCCACGGTCAGCAGCGCGAAGCCTACGGTGGTGATGATGCGCGGGCCGACCCGGTTATACAGCCGCCCAGAGATCACCGTGCCTACCGCCGCGCCCACCCCCTGCAGAATCACGTACTCTCCCGACTGCAGCGGGGTGTGTCCCTGCACCTGCTGGAAGAAGATGGGCAGGAGAAAGATGCTGCCGAAGAGGAACGCCGAAATCGCCCACGTCAAGACGTTGGAAATGGTGAACGTGTAGTTGAGGAACAGCCGCACATCCATCACTGGATCGCTCACCAGCAGCTCCACTACCACGAAGGCCACCAGCAGCACGCCGCCCGCGACGAGCGCGATGACGACGTTGCGGTCCGTCCAGCTGGTACTGGATGCCTCTGTAATGCCATAGACCAGCGACGTGAAGCCGGCCATCGAGAGCACCAGTCCCGCCACGTCAAACCGCCCGCGGTCGCGCTCCACTTCGCCGGTTTCCTCGCCCGCGCCATGCTCCGCCGGCGCGTCGCCACGCAACACCAGCAGACACAGCAGGAACGCGACGATGCCGATGGGCAGGTTGATGGTGAAGATCGCCTGCCAGTCGAACGTCGTGGTGAAATAGCCGCCGATGGTCGGCCCGAAGGCCGGTGCCAGCAGCACCGGCACGCCGATTAGCGCGGAGGCTGGCCCACGTTCCGCCGGCGGGAAGATGCGGAACACGATGGCGAAAGCCGTCGGGAACAGCGCCCCGCCGCCGATGCCCTGGAAGACGCGGAAGGCGATCAGAAACTTCTCGTTCGGCGCCACCGCGCATAGGCCCGAGCCAATGGTAAAGATGGCGAGCGCCGCCAGGAAGACGGTCTTGGAGCCGATGCGGTCGCTGACGTAGCCGGTAACCGAGATGATGGCCGCCTGCGCCAGGAAGTACGCCGTGACGATCCAGGTGATGGTGCTGCGGTCGGTATGGTAGTACGCTTGAATCTGCGGCAGCGCCACCGACACGATGGTGTTGTCGAGAACGCCCATGAACAACCCAATGGCGACGATAATGGCCGCCCGCCACTTGTATTCCAGCCGCATGTCAAGCCTCCCTGGAAGATGTCATGATGCCGCGCAGCACCAGCTCGGTGAGTTGGTCGCGGGCGTGGGTGATTGCTTCAGGCGACGTAAAGTCGCTATCGGGGAACATGAGCGCGAAGCGCGGCAACGAGACCATGTGCATCAAGGGCACGCTCATCAGCGTCGCAAAGAGCAGCCGCGGATCGAGATCGGCGCGCACAATGCCTTCCTCTTGCGCGCGCTGGATCACGGCGAACGCTCGCTCTCGCCACGAGCCGGCGGCGGCCGGCTCGCAGCTCGCGAACGTCTGCCAGCCTTCGGCGGCTTCCCACGCCAGGATCTTCGCCGTCTCTGGGTGCTCCTGGTAGTGGTCGAAGATCACGCGCAGACACTCCGCCGCCAGGCCACGCACGCGCGCCGCGGTGATGGGCTCATTCGGTGCGAGGTAGCGGTCGAACGCCGTCTCGAAGCGTGCGAAGATACGCTGTTTCGTACGCGACATGAGCGCGCGATACAGCCCCAGCTTGTCGCCGAAGTAATGGAAGATGAGCGCCTTGTTGTGGCCAGCCGCGCGGGCGATGTCGTCCACTCGCGCTCCGCTGAAGCCATCACGCGCGAAGATGGTCTCCGCCGCATCCAAGAACGCCTGGCGCGTGGCGTCGGCGACGCGCTCCCGTCCGTCGCGGCGCTGCTGTATCACGCGTTGCATGTGCCACCGCCTTTGATCAACCGATTGGGTAAACCAGATGGTCAAGATCATAGCGAGGGCGTATACCCGTCGTCAAGGGCGTGCCGCACAGCGTGAGCGGTGCTATCATGTGGCAGCACACCCAAACTTACCCAAAAGACCGCGTGAGGCCCATCCCTATGTCTCGACTGCCAGCCGTGCGCGATGGCCTGTTACACACGACGCCCCACGAGGCTCCCGTGCGGGTGGGCACGCCACGCTGGCTTAGCTGGCTGCGCCATGCCCGCTCGTTCACCTTCGCCGGCACCGCGGGGACCTTCACCGCGCGGCACGAGGAGCGCTCCGGTCGCGGCTACTGGTATGCCTATCGCCAGCGGGACGGCGCGCTACGCAAGGTCTATCTCGGCCGCTCGACGGACCTGACACTGCAGCGGCTGGAACAGGCAGCGCAAGCACTGGCGGATGCGGCCGGCAAGCGCACCGTGAGCGATGCGCCCAATGCGTGGTCATCGCAGCTGATCACGACGAAGATCGCTACGCCACAGCTTGGCACGTCCCTCATCGCGCGCCCGGCGGTCGTCGCGCGCTGCCTGGAAAGCATCGAGCGTCCCTGTGCGATCGTCGCCGCGCCGGCGGGATTTGGCAAGACGACGTTGCTGGTTGTGGCGACCGAGCAGCTGCGCGACCGCGGCTGGAAGGTCGCATGGGTCTCGCTGGAAGAGACGGAACAAGACCCGGTGCGCTTCTGGACGTACGTACTGGCCGCGCTCGACGGCGCCAGTCCGGGCGTCGGCGTGGGAGCGCGACACATGATCGAGCCGCCGCGGCCGGCGCCTATCGAGAGCGTGCTGACCGCGCTCATCAACGAGGTGGCGGCCTCGACGACGCCTATCGCCCTCGTGCTGGACGACTACCACCGGGCGGCGACACCCGCGAGCGATCAGGGTCTGGCGTTCCTCGTCGAGCATGCGCCCGCCACGCTACACCTCGTGGTCACCACACGCACCGACCCCGCGCTCCCCCTCCCGCGGCTACGCGCTCAGGGACGGATCGCCGAGCTACACGCCGCCGACCTGCGCTTCTCGCCCGAGGAAGCGGAGCGCTTCATGCGCGAGGCGATGCACCTGGCGCTGCCGGCGGACCAGCTGGCATGGCTTGCGGAGCGGACCGAAGGCTGGGTGGCGGGGTTGCAGCTGGCCGCGCTCTCGCTGCGCGACCAGGCCGGCACGCCACATCCGCTGGCGGAGCTTGCCGCCACGCCGCGCTACATCGCCGAGTATCTGATCGCCGAAGTGTTGGAGCATCAGCCCGAGGATGTGCAGGCGTTCATGCTGCGGACATCTCCGTTGGAGCGCCTCACCGGCCCACTGTGCGATGCCGTCACGGGGCGCGACGATGGGGCGGCCATGCTCGGCCGGCTGATGCGGGCGCAGTTGTTCGTCACCCCGCTCGATCCTGCCCAGACGTGGTATCGCTATCACCATCTCTTCGCCGAGGTGCTGTGCGAGCGGCTCCAGCGCGGTGCGCCAGACCTGCTGGAGCAGTGCCACCGCCGCGCGGCCGAATGGCTGCGGCAGCAGGGCATGGCCGGCGAAGCCATCCGCCATCTCATCGCCGCGCGCGCGCTCGACGAAGCCGCGATCCTGATCGAAGGCGAGAGCGACCAGCTCGTCTGGCGTGGCGAGATCGCCGGCCTCGTCAGCTGGGTACGCGCCCTCCCGCGCGACATCATCCTGGCGCATCCCCATCTGTGCTTGCTCTTCGCCATTGCATTGCTCCTGCAGGGTGCGGGCGCGGAGGCGACCTCCTGGGTAGACGAGCTCGAGCGGAGCCAGGTAGACAGTGGATCCGCTTCCGCGGGGACCAGAGGGGAACTCACGGTGATGCGTGCCCTCCTGATGGTGATGGCGGGGGATTTCGTCGGCGGGGCGGCGCTCGCACGCGAGGCGACTAAACAGCTTCTGCCGAGTGATCACGTGCTGCGCGGACTGGCGCTCTGGATCATCAATATCGTCGGCGTGCTCGGAGAGGACAATCTATTCGAGACCGCCCGAACGATCGCGGACATCGCCGAGGAGAGCTTGCGTGCCGGCAACCTGCTCGTCGCGTTCCTGGCCGTGGAGACCAAAGCAGGCATTGAAGTGTACGCGGGCCGCCTGCATCGCGCGATGCAGACCAGTCGTGAGGCACTGCGGCTGACGCCGCCAGCCGGTGGCAAGGAGCCGCCCATCGCCGCCCTGGCCTATTGCCTGGTGGGAGAAATCCGGCGCGAGTGGAACGATCTCGAAGGCGCGGAAGACGATCTGCGCCATGCGCTGACAGTAGCCGCCCACCTGGTTACGGCCGAGTTCATCAACGACGGGCTCATCTCGCTGGCGATGGTGCATGCCGCCCACGGCAGGTATGACGAGGCGCTGGTGGGCTTCGAGGAGCTGCGCCGCTTGATCCGGACACAGCAGATGGCCTCGTTTGATGTGAACCAGATGGAGATGATGCGCGTGCGCGTCCTGATCGCGCATGGACAGCTCGACGAGGCCGCGCGCTGGGCTGAGGCGTGCCTGCGCAGCCGGCAGGAACAGAGTCTCATCGCGGCGCTGCCGCTCCTACGTGAGATGGAAGATCTGGCGCTCGCGCGGGTGGCGCTGGCGCTGGGAAATGCCGGCGAGGCGATCGCACCGCTCGAAGATATCTGCGGGCCGGCGACGCGCGCCGGGCGATTGCGCAACGTGCTGGAGGCCAGGATGCTGCTGGCGCGCGCCCGCTGGATGTCTGGTGAGGCGCACGCCGCGATGCTCGATCTGGAGGCGGCGCTCGCTCTCGCCGCGCCCGAAGGCTTTATGCGCGTGTTCCTCGACGAAGGCGAGCCGATGGCCGATCTGCTCACCGCCTATGTCGCCAGCCATCCGCCCTCGCGCGAGCGTGCGCACGCGCTCGCGCTGCTCGCGGCGTTCGGCCGCGCCATCGAGCCATCCGCGCTCCCCCCATCCGCGGCGCTCTCCGCGCGGGAGATCGAAGTGCTGCGCCTGCTGGCTACGGGCCGCTCGAACGAAGCTATCGCGAGCACGCTGGTCGTCGCGCTCAGCACGGTGAAGTGGCACATCGGCCAGATCTACCGCAAGCTCGGCGTGGCCGGACGCGTCCAGGCCGTCGCGCGCGCCCGCGAGCTGCGCCTCATCGCCTGACCCTCTCCTCCTCTGAGACCCTCCCCACAACCATCCTTCCGGCTGGGGATGCCACGCTCCTCAGCAGCTATGGTGTCTGGCTGGACGAGCGAAGCGCATCGCACCCTCGCCGGCTGGACAGCATGCGATGCACATGAAGGAGAGGAGTCTCGCGGTCATGCGGAAGACCAATCGCTATCTCATCGCGCTGGTAGTCGCGCTGGGCCTGATCCCCGTCGTGCTCGACACCAGCATCGTCATCGTCGCGCTCACCCCCATCCGCGGCGACTTGCACAGCGATATCAACACGACCCAGTGGATCGTCACTGGATTCTTTCTGGCGAATGCCGCCGTCGTCGCCGTTGGCGGCTATCTCGCCAATCGCTTTGGGCGCAAGCGGCTATTCGTGCTGGGTGTCGTCATCTTCACCATCGGGTCGGTGCTCTGCGGCATCTCACCCAGCATCGGCTGGCTGATCGCCTTCCGTGTGCTGCAGGGCGTTGGCGGCGGCATCCTGCTGCCGATCGGGCCGGCGCTGGCGTTCGACGCCTTCCCCCAGGAAGAGCGTGCTCGGGCGAGCGCGGTGATCGCCGTTCCGATCTTGCTCGCTCCCGTCTTTGGCCCCATCGTCGGCGGATACCTCAACGACGCCTACGGCTGGCACAGCATCTTCTTCGTCAACGTGCCGGTTGGCATCATCGCCGTCGCCGCCGCGCTGGCGGTGCTCCCGCTCGACAAGCCAGACACGACGCGCCGCCTGCGCTTCGACTACATCGGCCTCGCGCTTTCGACGCTCGGCATCGTGGCGGTGGTCTATGCACTGAAGCTCGTAACGCAGACGAATACCAGCACGGTGACGGCGACGAATCCCAGCGGCGACCTGTATGGCTGGAGCTACTGGCTGGTCTGGGCGCTGCTCGGCGCCGGTCTCGTCATGCTGGGCATCTTCGCGTTCTACGCGCTGCGCATCAGCCACGATCCCGCGCTGGACCTCAGACAGCTGGGGCGGCGGGATTTCCTGGTGAGTAACATCTTCACGTGGGCGACCGCGCTCATCACGTTCGGGCTGCTGGTGTTGCTGCCGCTCTACTTCGAGTCGGTGCGGCTGCCGAGTCTTTCGGCGCGCGACACCGGCCTGGCGCTTGTGCCCCTGGGCATCGGCACGCTCGTGGGGACGGTTGGAGCCGCGGCACTCTATCGCGCTATCGGTCCGCGCTGGGTCGTCGTGATCGGGGCGGGGCTGTCCACCGTGAGCGCCTGGATGCTCGCCAACGTCATCCATCCAACGGCAACCGCTGACCAGCTGCTCGCGACGGTGCGGACACACGCGGCGGTCCCGGCTGTCGCTGGACCGGACGACGTGCGCTGGGGGCTCTTCATCGTCGGGTTGAGCTTCACGTTCATCAACATCGCGACGCAAACGCTCGCGCTCGAAGCGCTGAAGGGCGAAGCGCTCGCCAAGGCATCGTCGCTCTTCCTCTCGACGAAGCTCATCTTCTCATCCGTCGGCGTGGCCATCATCACGACGATCCTGATAGATGACACACGCAGCCGCGCGACCGACCTCGTGAGCCAACTGCAGGCGCTGGCGCAGGGATCGGGGATCAATCCCAGCGACCCGCGCATCCTGGCGGCGGTGCGGGCGATCGAGGCGCAGATTCCCGTGCAGGCGGGCACGTGGGCCATTCAGAGCATCTTCTGGCTGACCTTCTTCGCCTCGTTCGGCCTGATCGCCCTCGCCTTCCTGCTGCCCGGGCGCAAGCGCGAGACCGCCGCTCAGCCTGAAGCAGAGCCGGCTGCCGTCGCTCCTCGATCCTGAACCATGGCGCGACACGGCCCGTCTGGCACATGGACTTCCCCTGGGCAGAGGTGGCCGCGCTATGTAGGAAGCACGGCAGGTTCTTCAACGCGGCCGCCATGTCGTTACCTCGTCTGGCCGACGCTTGGGTCTTCGCACAACTGGCACACGCAACCATCGGCAGACCGCCCCCTGGCTCACAGGGGGCGGTTGCGACCTTTGGGTCGCGATGGCCGCATGTCAGGGAGGTAGCACACCACGCGCGCACTAGGCATCTCCAGGCAAGGGGTGTACAATCAGCCTGCTGCACATCCATACGGCGACGAAGGAGATGCCATGCGCGGCGACCAGGACGGCCCCTATCCTCCTCAGATGCGTGATCCGTGGGGCACAGACGCGCGCCCACCAAGCTATCTGGCGCAGTCGCGCCCGGCCGGGAGTGGGACCGGCCCGGCGTACGGCGAGCTCCCCACCGAGCGCATGGTGGCAGCGGTGCCCACTGCTGGCAGGCCAATCCGCGGTCGCAACGTGCCCGCGTTCCTGCGGCCACCCACCGTCTGGTTCACCGGCATCGCGGGGGCAGGTCTTGTCTTTATCCTCGTGATGGTCCTAGCCTCCTTACCGGCCCCCACGCCGCGCATCACGACCACCGAGGCCGCCGCCACCGCCACCGCCACGAGTATCCCCAGCCCGACCGCTCAGCCCACGGCGACCGTCCAGCCGCTGCCCGTCTTCAGCCTGCCTGCCTTCCACGATTGGCGTGCCGCTTACCTGGCGGCCGATGGCAAGGTCCATGTCAGCTCGCTGGACGGCCAGTCCGACATCGTGGGCCCCGCGGTCGCCCTCAACACCGCGGACACGACGAATAGCACCGTGACGCCCGGGTTCGTTGACACGTACCAGTCACACACGAGCATGTCCGTCTCGCCCAATGGGCAGTACCTGGCGTATATTGACGAGCCTCCGCGGCCCAGCGGCGCGGGCATCGCCCCACCTACGGGCGACCTCATCCTCATTTCCCTGACTGCCAATGCAGGATGGCGCTCGATACGCATTCCCAGTTCGGTCAGCCATATCGGTGGATGGTCCCCAGACAGCCAGACCATTGCGTATTCCACCACCTCCGCGACGGGCGCCGCCGGCATCTACACATTGAGCCTGTCGAACGAGAGCCCCCGGCCCATCCCCGGACAGGACACCAACGGCGTCCTCGCCTCCTCACACATCCTGGGCTGGATCGATGCCTCGCACCTGGCGCTCGAGGTGTCCTCGCAAAACGGCTACACGCCGCCGCCACTGCCTGGGGCAACGCCGCCACCAGGCGGGACCCCGTCTGGCATGCTACCGCAGCCCGTGGCCCACAGCGCGCCAGCCGCGTCGGGCCGCGAACACGGAGCGGCACCCCTCAACCAGACAAGCGCCGGCCCTCCGGCCGCGCTGCTGGCTACAGTGGACATCAACACCGGCACTGCCTACACCATCGCGAGACTCAGGCAAGGCGCGCAGGTGGCTCTCTCGCCGGACGGCACGCAGGTCGTCGCGCAGAACAACTGCGTTGGCGTGTGCGCGGACGCTCCGCTCGTCACCGAGGTGATCGACACCAGGACGGGGTCGGTCCGCAAGCTGCCAACCAGCGATGCCGCTATCAACCCCACGGCCAACTTCATCTGGAACCCCCATGCCGACACCTTCGCCGCGACCGTCGAACCTTCGGCCCAGGCGCCGGCCAACTGGAAAGTCTCCCTGGTGGATGCGCAGCACGACTCTGTGCAGACCATGCGCACGGGCGCGTTCGCCATCGGCTGGTCGCCGGACGGAGGGACGCTCGTCGTGGGCGACGCGGCGGGCCTCGGCAGAAGTAGCAGCAGCACCAAGGTGTGGCTGGTTGCCACCATCACCGGCAGCGCTGCCGTTCCCCTGCCGCAGCCCGTCGTCGCGTTCATCGGCTTCGTGCGGACGAGCTAGCGGTAGGTCAAAGGCGAAGGCTACGCGGTGCCAGCGCACTCGGCCTGCCGGCAGGGGGAGGATTGGAACAAGGATGGCACCCTACTCTCCGCATAGCAACCGCCCCCGCTCCGCACAAGGGAACGGGGGCAGTGCTCTAGCGGTTTACCAGGCGTCAGGCAGACGCCGTCACGCCTGGGGGCGGATGTTCTGGTTCACGTGGAACAGGTTGGTGGGGTCGTACTTCGCTTTGACCTGCGCCAGCCGCGCATAGTTGTCACGATACGCCGCCTTCACCTGATCCTCGCCCTCGTCCATGATCATGTTGACGTACGCGCCACCCGCCGAGTGCGGATGCAGCGCCATCCAGTAATCCCTGGCCCACTGGATCATGCGCTCGTTGTTGGCCGGATCAGGGTCGACGCCGACGATCACTTCGGCGAAATTCGCCTCGCGGAAGCTGAAGGCCGTGTCGTTCCTGCCCGGACGATGCGCCGCGCCATTGATCGGGTAGATGTGCATCGTCGAATGCATGGTCGGCAGCTGCGCGGCGTACTTCGCGTGGAGGGCGATCGCCTGATCGTTCAGGTCGTTGAAGAAGTCCGCCTTCCAGTACCACTGCAAACCCGACGGGTAGAGCGCATCGAACATGCTCTGCAGCGCCGGCCACGGGATCGGCCCGGCGAAGTCAACGATAGGCGGCCCAAACGCCCGAATCGGGGCGAAGCGTTCCTCTGCCTGATCCAATGGACCCGTGTAACACCACTGAATGATGCACACTTTCTGCAGGTGGAGCGGCTCCGGGAACGGCGCCACAGGCGGCACCGTCGCGAAGCCGAACCAGCCATCGATGTCCTCGGGCGCGTTCAGAATGTAGTCGCGCCAGAACCTCAGCACGTCGGTAGCCTGGTCCAGCGGCCAGAGCATTGGCCCGCCATAGACCGTGCTGACCGGGTGCAACTGGAACAGGAACGACGTGATCACGCCGAAGTTGCCGCCGCCCCCACGTACCGCCCAGAACAGGTCGGGATGCTCGTCCGCGCTGGCGCTGACGAAGCTGCCATCGGCCAGCACCACGTCCACGCCGAGCAGGTTGTCGAGCGACAGCCCGTACGTACGCGACAGGTAGCCGATGCCCCCGCCCAGCGTCAGCCCCCCAACGCCCGTGGTCGAGATGAAGCCGCTCGGGGTGGCCAGGCCGAAGGCGTGCGTGGCATGGTCCACGTCACCCCACGTGCCGCCGCCCTCGACGCGCACCGTCCTGTTGACCGGATCCACGCGCACGCCCTTCATACGCGACAGATTGATCACCAGCCCATCATCAACGGTGCCCAGACCTGGGCCGTTGTGCCCACCCCCGCGCACCGCCAGGGGCAACTGCTGCTCGCGCGCGAAGTTGACCGCCGCGATCACGTCGGCTACGTCCACACAACGGACGATCAGCGCGGGCCGCCTGTCGATCATGCCGTTGTAGACCTTGCGCACCTCGTCGTAGTTCTCGTCCCCCGGTTGGATCAGATCGCCACGCACGCGTGTGGCGAGATCTTGTACCGCCGTGGCGTCCAGTGTGACCGTCGTGCGCGCCTGAACCATGTTGCCCTCCCGCTTCTCGTGGGTGCCAGTGGCTGCCCACGAACCTCTCATGTGGCCATCTCGTCCGTCCCTGACCGGCGCCGATGCGGATGGAGCATGCCGTCCGCGTGAGCTGGGCGCATAGGCGCACAGGCGCATATCCACGCGCCACTACGGATGCGGCACTGCACGGCGCATCCGCATGCGGCGTCGCACGCGCCAACCGGTCATCGATCCGCCAGGCGCGGTCAGGGATGCGCCAAGAATAGCAGCGGCGCCGTTAGCGAAGCGTTTGCCCCCGACGGACTCACTCGCTCTAGTCCATCACGACCGCAGCCGCTGCGTTCGGTGCGTAGCGTTAGCAGAGCGTTATGCGAGGTCAACGCGGTGCTTGCCGGGGCGTCGTGGGCATCGAGTGGAGCGCCCGCGAATTCCGCGCGGTCGATGTCCAGGCTGGTCTGGCGTCAGGCGAGCGCATCGAGCAGCGCGCGCGCCGCACGCAAGTTGGGCGTCTCGAAGCCTTCCGTGAACCAGCCGTACACGTCGGCCAGCAGGCGCCGGGCATCCGCGCCGCGGTCGCGCTCGGCCCATAGCCGCCCCAGGCTCATGGCCGCCCGCAGCTCCAGCGATCTCGCCTGCTGCGCGCGGGCGATCTCGAGCGCGCAACCCAGCGCCGCCTCCACATCGCGCGCATCCTCGCCGCGCGCGCGCATCAGCTCGGCGCGCAAGCGGTGCAGCTCCGCATCCCACCACCGCTCGTCGTGCGCCCGCGACTCGCCCAGCGCCTCCTCGACGACGGCCAATCCTTCCTCGACACTCCCGGCGTGAGCGTGGACAGCCGCCAGCAGCCCGAGGTAGTACGGCAGGCGCAGCCGGGCGCCGGGTGTCTTGAACTCCTCGATGGACTGCCGCAGCCGTGCCAGGTGGGACGCGTCTGGTTGTTCCCAGGCCCGCCCGTAGCGCGCCAGAATGGCCGCCCACGTCCGATAGTACGGCGCCTGGTATTCGACGGCGAGCGTGTGCGCCTCCTCAGCCCGCACTCTGCCAGCATCCGGTTCGACACAGAGCTGCTCCAGCATCGCCTGGTAGGTCGCCGCGAGCGCCTGATTGAACGGCTGCCCCAGCTCGTGGGCCAGCTGGACCGCCTCGCGTCCACGGCTCAGCGCTCGCTCGGGGTAGCCCAGACACCACAACCCATGTGCCTGCCAGGCTCGCGAAAGCACCGCGTGGTTCCATCCCAGCATGTCCCGCAGCTCATGCAGCTGCGTCGTATCGTAGTCGGCGATCATGCGCTCGAACGCCTCGTTGGACTCGCGAAGCCGGCCCAGATGCAGGAGCGCGCCCGCCGCCATCATGCCGGACATCGGTGGCGCGGCGCGTGGCGTCCGCTCGAGCAGCGCCCCTAGCTCCTCGGAGGCCAGCCGCACCTGCTCCAGCTTCGCCTGCACCACGAGTATCGATTCCAGCCCATAGAGCGCCTCCGCGTGCTGCTCGTCAGTTCCGACCGTGTCGCACAACACCAGCGCGCGGTCGATCACGCGCTCCAGCTCTGGCGCTGTCCACCCTCGCGTGATGCGGTACAGAGGGGCCAGCGCCAGCAACAGGCGCAGCTCGCGTGTGTCGCGCTGCACCCCGCCTGGGAGGTCTTCGAGCAGCGCCAGCGCTCGCGAGAGGAAGGTGATGGCATCGGCATTGGCGTACACGCTCCTGGCCACCTCCGCCGCCCGCTGGTAGTAGGGGATGGCTTGCGCGGCCAGGCCCGCGCGCTCGTAATGTGAGGCGATGCGCCCACTCACCGCGTCGAGGTCGCCCGCGCGGGCGACCTCCAGCGCCTGGGCGATGCGGCGGTGCAACAGGCGGCGCTGCGGCGCGCTGATGTCGTCATAGGCCACCTCGCGCAGCTTGTCGTGCGTGAAGTCGTATAGATTCGTGCCCTGCTCGCGCACGATGCGTCTCTGCCACAGCTCGTCCAGCGCACGCACGGCGGCATCTTCGTCCGCGTTGGCGGCACGCATCAACACCTCGACGCTGAATGCCCGGCCGATGGCCGCGGCGGTGGCCGCGAGCTCGCGGGCGGGCGGCGAGAGCTGCGCCAGCCGGCCCGCGATCACTGCCCGCACCCTGGGTGGAAGCGATGGCGCGGCGACGACACCGCCGTCGTCGAGTTCGCCCTGCGCCTGTCCCTCCCTTTGCGGCGGCCTGTCCAGTCCCGCCCGCATCATCTCGACCACGAACAGTGGATTGCCCTCCGTCTCGCGGTACAGGTGCATGGCCGCGTTGACACCCAGCTCCTTCTGGGCGATCACTGCCGCCAATCGGGCCGTTTCGGCCGCGTCCAGGGGCTCCAGGGCAAGCTCGGTCACGCCGATGGTGTTGCGCAGGTGCAGCAGCAGCGTACGCAGCGGGTGCTGCGGCGCGAGCTCCTCGACCCGCGCGCTGCCGATCAACATGAGGCGCGCGCTGGACGCGTAGCGCAACAGAAAATGCAGCCACTCGATGGTCTCCTGGTCGCACCACTGCAGGTCGTCTATCAGCAGCAGCAGCGGCTGGGGCGCCGCCAGCACCGCACGGGCGAGCGCCTCGAAGAAGCGCTGGCGCTGGCCGTACTCGCTGATCGGCTCGTACCGCGGCAGGTCTGGATACTCACTCGCCAGCTGGGGAAGAATGCGCGACACCTCCGCGAGCCACACGTGGTCGAGCTGGGCCAGGTGGGGCCGCAGGCCGTCGCTGCGCAGCCAATCGGTGACGGGAGCCAGCGAAAGCCGGCCTTCCGCCGCGTAGCAGCCCGTCTTAGCAGTGGTCGCGCCGCGCTGAGCACACCAGCGCAGCATCTCCTCCGCCAGCCGCGATTTGCCGATGCCCGCCTCGCCCGTCACCAGCACAAACACCGGCGCCCCGGCCTGCGCGCGTTCCCAGGCCGCCTGCAGCTGCCGCCACTCACGGTCGCGCCCGATCAAGGAAGGGATGACCGCCAGAGCGGGACGCGGCTCTTCCGCGGGCGCCGCCATGTCCTCCATGCGCAGTAGCTGCTCGTAGGCGGCGCGGGTCGGTGGACTGGGAGCGACGCCCAGCTCGCGCTGCAGCGTCGTGGCGCAGGTGTAGTACACCCGCACCGCCCCGGCGCGGTCGCCCTTGAGCGCAAGCAGGCGCATCAGGTCGCGATAGGCGTCTTCGTTGAGAGCATCGTGGCGGATCAGGCGCTGGGCGTAGCCGATGGCCGCGGCATAGTCGCCCCGCGCCTCCAGCAGCTGGAGGAGCTGATCGAGCGCTTGCAGGTGCCGCTGGCGCAGCCGTTCCCGCTCCGGCATGATCCATTCGTCATAGCAGGCGGGTAGCAGATCGCCGCGGTAGATACTGGCGGCCTGCTCGAGGGCGGCGAGCGCCGCGTCATGGCCATTCTCCGGCGCGGCTGCGCCGGCCTGTCGCAGCGCCTGTTCGAAATCGGCGACATCCAGGGTGAGTGGCGCGTCGGGGCGCCAGCGCAGCGTATTGGTGTCCGCGGCCAGGAAGGCGTCCGCATTGGGCAGGGCGAGCCGCAGCGCGTGCAGCGTCTGGCGCAGGTTGTTGCGTGCCTGCGCTTCGCTCGAATCGGGCCAGAAGCGGAACGCGAGGTGCTGGCGAAACTGCGGCGTGTCGCGGTGCAATACGAGATAGGCGAGCAGCGAGTGCAAGCGCGCCGTGTTGACCCCCGTCACCGGCTCATCGTCGAGGGCCAGACTGAAGTCGCCGAGCAGTCGCATGTGCAGCATCTGGGGCATGGCCGCGGCCCCCCTGGTGACGGTAGCGGACGCTACTCCTCATGACGACACCAGTCAGACGATGCCTACGGGCGTCACTCTCAACGGCCCACGCCACGAGTGGCCATGGCTGGCCGTGGTCCGTCATCACGATTGAGGCGCCGCGGTTGTGGCGAGATACAGCGCCACTATTATACGCCGATGCGGCTCGATCAACCAATGGGAATCTGAAGACATCCTGGCGTGGATGATGCCATAATGGCCATGCTCGGGTCGGATGGCGGGAGCGAACTCCAGGCGGCAAGCGAGGCGAATGGATGCGGAACGTACATACAGCAGATGGACGGCTGTTCGCGGCGCTGGCGGTGGGGCTCATCCTGCTCGCGACGCTTGTGCCTTATGTGCCCGGGTCAACTTCCCTGCCGGGCACCCATGCTCATGTGGTCGCCGCTGCCGCGCGCTGGGCCGCTGGGCGGTCGGCCCACGCCGCGGCATTGTCGCAGGCCACTACAGCGCAGTCAGCTTGCGTGCGCACGCCGTCGATCGCGGCCCCGCTCACAAGCGCCGCGCCTGATCGCGGGGCCCTCGATCTCCGGCGGCCTGTGCCACCATCGCCGCCATTCCCGGTCACCACCGCCGGCGTCGAGCTGCTCGATGCCGACACGGGGCGGGTGCTGTACGCGCATAACCCCACGCTGCGCTTTCAGATCGCCTCCACGACCAAGGTCATGACCGCGCTGTTGGCTGGAGAGCGCGGCACGCTGGACCAGGTGGTCACCATCGAGCCGCAAGACATTCCCGATCCCTCGCTCAACGCGTCGGTCGTCGGCTTCAAGCCGGGAGAGCAATACACGCTGCGCCAGCTGCTCTATGGCCTGGCGCTGGAAAGCGGCTACGACGCGGCGATGGCCATCGCGCGCACGATTGGCGGATCCGGGGCCAGCTTCGTGACGCTGATGAATCGAAGAGCCCAGCAGCTGGGTATGTGTGACAGCCACTTCATCAATCCGGCCGGCTATGCTTTCGGCGTGGAGAGCGGCCATTATTCGACGGCCCAGGATATGGCGCTGCTCATGGGTGTGGTCGCCACGCATACGGACCTCGTGCACATCTTCGGCACGATCCAGTATACGATCGCGGCGACGGACACGCATCCAGCCTTCGCGCTGAATCGCACAATGGGCACCACGCTCCCCGACGCCTGGGTTGGCGCGGCCCCGCCGGACGCGGGGGCGCCGGTGCGCGATCTGCGGCTGCCGTTCCAGGTCCTCGCGGTCAAGAAAGGCTGCATGGACTGTGCTCCGGCCGACCGTCAACTTTCGTACGTGTTGCTGGCACAACAGGGTTCGCAGCGTATCGCCGCCGCCTTTGTGGGCACGACGCAATACTATTACGATCCTCATCGCGGGGACATGTTGCCGCTGCTCCTGTGGGCGTTCGGAGACTGCGGCAGCGCTGAGTCGCGCGGCTTCTGCTGACGTGCCCGCGTGCGGAAGCCATTCCCCCACACGTCCAGTGCGCTCGTAGTGTGCTCGTGAGCGGGTTGTGATGCGTTGAGCTTGACGAAGGCGGGGAGTGTGGTTCATGCTGTGGGTAGCCCTGGTTGCGGGGCTGAGGCGTAGAGGCGTAAATGCACGGGCAGACCGGAGAGCAGCACATGTTCCTCTCGAAGATTCCCGTACGCCTCCTGGGGATGGTGTTCCAGGTGGACAGGCGCTGCCCGTAAAGCCGGGCACGCAAGTCCCTCCGACGCTTGAGTCAAAGCTCTACGTCCGCGTAGGATGAAGAATCGGTACACGCTTGGGCGCGGCATGACGAAAATAGAGCGCGAGCTGCCTCGAGCCGAGCGGAGGGGCTGGATAGCATGAGGCCCCGGGCGTAATGCCTGGGGCCTCGTCGTTGGATGGCGGGCAGCGGCGCCCTGCAAGATAATGCCCGCCATGTCGGAGCTGGACGACATGGCGTGAAGTGGCGGAGATCCCTGGCCAAGCGCTTCCACCACCTCCATGCCGCTTCAGCGTGTGCCCGCTCGAGCAACACACTGCGAGTGAGATCATGCCGAGCTTACGCAATCAGGAAATCCGCGGGAATGCCATCGCGCTGCGCGATCTGGACATCACACCTGTCGAGCGCGTGACGCGCATCAGCTGGCGCGGCGGCAGCTACGCCTGGTGGCGCCCAATCGCCGTCGAGGTACGTCGCGGCGCCGACATGCGCCGGATTCCCATTGACAACGCGACTCGAAGAGCCATTGCTCGTGTCGTCCTGAGTGCCGCGTTGCTCGGCGGCCTGGCGTGGTCGGCCGAGCGCATCTACCGTCGTGGGAGGGCAGCACGATGAGCAGCAACGTGATCGAAGAGCGAATGACCGCGAGAAATTTGGTGGGCGCGGCGCAACAGACTCTCGACCGGCTGGTGGAGGCAGCTCGCCCGAGCGCCGTGTTCGGCCAGCCCATCGAGCGAGGCGCGGTCACCATCATCCCCTGCTGTGAGATAGTCCTGGGTATGGCCATGGGAGGCGGCGGCGCGAGTCCAGCCGCGGGCGGGAACGAGGCATCGGTTGGCGAGGGCGCTGGCGGGGGTGGCGGCGTGCGCGGCCGGCCCGTGGCGGCAATCGTCATCTCGCGCGACTCCGTGCGCGTGGAGCCGATCGTAGATGCGACCAAAGTGGCCCTGGCGGCCTTGACCACCGCGGGGTTCATGGCAGTCTGGCTAGCGCGTCTGGCGCGACCGGTGTTGGGACGGCAGCCCGCTGTCGAGCCCAAAGCGCCCGCCATAGCCAGGCTGACGAAAGCGCTCAGGCGCTGAGCGCATGCCAGATCGAGCGACGAGTCACCCTGCGTCACTGCTGGAAGCGGCGCGGGGAGACTCGTCGCTCGCACGTGATTGCGGCCAGGGTCGCGACGCGTGCGCTCATGTACAAGGGTATTCGCCGCAGGGTCGCCCAGGGTATGCAAACGGCCATCGTCAACCACAACGCCGACAACCAGGGTGCTATCGCGCTCTACCACTCCCCCAGATTTCGCATGCCCTACACGATCAGCGACTATCGCAAGCGGATGCTACCGGCATAGGTCAGACCATCCGTTACGTCTTGTCGCAATCCAACCAGAATGCTGACAGGAGGTGGCAGGTATCGCGCCGTACAATGCCCTCCTGATGAGGTCATGCGCCGCATCAATCGAGATCACGTGAGTGAGAGGAAGAATGGGACATGCGGCCATCACCGCGCGAAGGCGCTGCGAGTGCTCAGACCAAGCTCGACCCGATGGCAGAGCTCAAGCAACTCTACTCTCCGCCCTCACGTGAGGGTGTCATCGTCGATGTGCCGGAGATGCGCTTTCTCATGATAGACGGCGCGGGCGACCCCAATACAGCACAGGACTACCGGGATGCGGTGGAGACGTTGTACAGCGTGTCCTATACCTTGAAATTCATGGCCAAGAAGGAGCGGGGCATCGACTATCGTGTCATGCCACTCGAAGGCCTGTGGTGGGCCGAGGACATGGCCAAATTCAGCCTGGATGACAAAGCGAGCTGGCAATGGACTGCGATGATCAGACAACCGGACTTCATAACGCAAGATCACCTGGATCGCGCGCGCGAACAGGCCGTCGGCAAAAAGCCGCTCCCAGCGCTTGTGCACCTGCGTCTGGCGAGCTTCCGCGAGGGTCTCGCCGCACAGATCATGTACGTTGGGCCTTACGCGGCCGAGGGTCCGACGATCGCGAGGCTTCACGAGTTCATTCGCGACCAGGGCCATGTGCTGAGCGGCAAGCATCACGAAATCTACCTGGGTGACCCCCGCCGCTCAGCCCCGCAGAATCTGAAGACGGTGATCCGCCAGCCCATACGAGATGCGTGAAGCGCCAGCATCCGATCCGCGTAGACATGGCTGGCGCGCGGCGGCGACGAGCCAGACGAGGGGGAGCGAACTCGCTGTGATCTGGCCGTGACACTGTGACCCCGATTTGTGATGCCGGCGTGACGTGCATCGCGCATAATGTGGGAGTCACGAAGAACGGCCCGACGCGAGCAGCGCCGCTGACGTAAAAGGGGCCTCCAAACCAAGTATCGTTCCTTGGAATGAAGGTCGTCAGTAGTTCTCAACGTGTACATGCGAAGAGAACATGCTAAGACCAAGCGGTGAACAAAAGAGGCAGCGCACCTCTTCACCGCAAGGAAAAGAACGCTCGTCCTGTGCAACATGGGATGAGCGTTCTTGTATATAGGGGTCATATGTGCCGGCCCAGCAGCGAGAACCAGAATACGCCCGCTAGCAAGATGCCCGCGCCGGCAAATACGCCAGCCACCACGGCTCTGCCCCACGCTCGCGGCTGATAGAAGACCAGCGCCGCGGTGGCGATGGCGAACATGCAGCCACCGTACGTGCCGATGACCCACAGCGGCGTATGCGACAGCATCGGTCCGCCAGGCGGGTAGTACCAGGCGTGTGCGGGGAAGGCCAGTTCCTCGTACCACGGTGGCAGGCACATCCCCAGGACGACGAGCAGTCCGACCGTGCGCCACGCCGGCCACCACTGGCGGAGACGGAGGGCGAGGTAGCCGAACTGGACGGCCGTGATACACCAGCCGATGGGCATGTATGAGGGCGAGGCAAGCAGCTTAAAGCCAAAGTCGTCCGTGTACACCAGCGACCTCAGGTACACGACATGCACCCAATCCGCCCACAGCTCCAGCACCCCCACCAGGATACCGTACGGCAGCAGCCAAATCAGTCGCGCGCTGCGTGTGACCCACGCTCCGACCAGTAACAGGCCGAAGACCAACAGTGCCGTCACCCCGAACGCGCTTGGGCTCCCCAGGAGCGCGCCGGCCACGATTCCCGCCAACGTGGCGCCCATCGAGACGAGCACGAGGCGATCCTCGGGGTTCAACGCCTTGCCCAGATGCATCACGAGCACTCGCATGACTTGTAACCCCCTGGCGCTGTTCTGGGCGGGAACGCCACCTCCCGAAGGAGACGCGTCCGCAACTGGTGGGTGACACGGCGACTGCGCGACCAGCAAAGGCGTTACGTCAAGCTGGTGCAGAACGCTCAACTGGTCATTCGGCCTCCCTGCAGCCACACGGGATTGGTCCTTCGCGGCTCATTGTCTCACGTGTATCAGGAGAAATGCATCCACTGACTGGCTAGTTACTCTAGCCCACTCTGGTCTGGGCCACCTACCCAGCGCTTTGACAATGCCATGCTATTGCCTCCGCTGCCTCCGCGAGTACGACGATTGCACGTCAAACGGTCACAGCTACGCTCGGCCCAACGGCCCACGTTAACGCCTGAGGGGCCTGCCCGGCCTCACTGGCTTGGGCTACACGCAAGATGTTGCGGGCGGCGTAGTGGTCCCGAAGCAGGCTCGTCCCACAGTCCGGGCACGTATGCCAGCGGACGAAACGGCTTTCATCCCCAGCCCTCAAGGGACGAGGGCTTCAGCTGCATTTCCACTAGTCCGCGCGCTTCACCCAGGCCTCCTCTGGCAACAGGGCTTTATGGCCAGCCGGCCGGATCTTGCGATAGACCAGCGAGGGAGGTTGCAGGGACCCGCCCACGGTGAGCAACCGATCCAGAGCGATGTCGAAGATCGACGCGTTCTCCTCGAGATACGGCCGGATGAGATCCCAATCCTGGTCCGCGAGCGGTGCGAACTCGCCGCCGTTGAGCTGGTCGCTGGTCACCTGCTGCCGAGGATCCCGAAGATAGATCGCCCCGCCGGAGGCGAGCGAGAAGAGGTTCCCGCCGGGATAGGGGGTGTCCAGCTCGCGGATGGTGCCGTCCTCGTCGACCCGGATGCCGTTCACGACGACGAAGCCCCCGCCATTGATCGGATCGCCAGCCATGAACGACTCGGCCAGATAATCCAGGCAGGTCCCGTTGATGACGACGCGCGGCCGCCCAACACCGTTGATCAATGGACGCCCTGCGGCGTTCCCCAGGATGAAGGCCTGCCCTCCCTTCGCCGCATACATGAACGTCTGGCCGACGTCGCCGTGCACGATCAGCCTGCCAGCCTTCATGATCTGCGCGAGCTGATCCTGCGCCGTGCCGTGGACGACCACTTCGGCGCCGTCGAGGCCGGACGCCAGGTAGTCGCCCGGCGAGCCGTACACGTCGA
>CAYQFU010000063.1:22699-23770 GCA_964416775.1 uncultured Ktedonobacterales bacterium | reverse complement strand
AGGCGGCGGGTGCTGGTACTGGCGAGCGCTCAGAGGATGAAGCTATCGGCGAAGGGGTTGCGCTCGCTCGGCGGACGCTCGCGCTGGTCCCACAGCGGATGGCTCTGCACCGGCTGGCGCGCCGATCGATTTGTGTCTGGGCGCGCGGTGGGCGTGGGCGCGCCGCTGGGATGCCCCGCGGGTGCGTCGGGCCAGGCCCCACCCGAGCGCAGCCATTCGGACGAGGGCGCGGGCAATGGCCGGCCCGTGCCCGGCAGGTGCTCGGGCGTGGTGGCGAGCGGTGGGAATGGATGGTGCTCCGGCGCGCGCTCGCGCTGGGCGTATCCCACGTGCGGCGAGGGTCCTGGCTGCCCAGCGTCGGGCGCCGGCCCACCCGTCAACGCGCGGCCCTGGCGCGGCTGCGACGCTGGCGGCACCACTCCCGCGCCGGCAGCAACCGTCCTAAACGAGCGCTGCTCAGCGCCTGGCTGCGACTGCGCGAACGCGGCGCTCGGAGTCGCCTCCGCCGGTCCCTGGCCGAGGTGTGGCACGCCGATCGTCGCCGCCGCGCTTACGTCCTCCGTCGCGGCAGCTGGGGCCAGCGCCACCGTGCGCCCCTCGATGACCACGGCGATGCCCACGCCCCGCCGCAGCTCAGCGAGCTGGCGGCGCAGCTCGCGATTCTCCGCCTCCAGCGCCCGCAGCCGGCGCTCCTGCTGGTCCAGCCAGGTCGCCACATCCTGGAATCCGCCTTCGCGCCGCTCCCCCTGCATCTCCTGCCTCCTGATACCACATCCGCCCGACCCGCGTGATCCAATTGACCAGGTGCGTGGGCGCCCAGCGGGCGTCCGCCGGACGCCCCTGCAAAGCGCCTGGCCGAGCGAGCGCTCACCGGACATAGGCACATATCAATGCGCCCCCACGGGCGCATATCAATACGCCCCTACTATGCGGGGTGATCACCTGGATCTGATACGATACCCGCGGCTCGCGCGGCCACCATTGCCTGCCGGATGCCCGCTGGGTGCCGGCCGGGCCGCCATTCCCGTCGTCTCATCGTATCGCGCGCCACAGCCGCCGCTTGTGCCAGAG
>CAYQFU010000063.1:18651-22599 GCA_964416775.1 uncultured Ktedonobacterales bacterium | reverse complement strand
GGCTTGCTCACGTCGTTGGCCACCAGCAGATGCAGGCCCTTGCCGTTCAGCTTCGCCGCCGCGTTCTCCGCTACGTCCGTCGTCTCCGCGGCGAAGCCCACGCGCACCAGCCGCTCCGCTTCCGGCAGCTTCGCCACCTCGGCCAGGATGTCTGGATTGCGCACCAGCCGCAGCGTCAGCGAGCCGTCCGCATTCTCGGCCTGCGATCCCTTCTTGATCTTGTGCGCCGACGGCCGCTCCGCCCGATAGTCCGCCACCGCCGCGGCCATCACCAGCACGTCGGCCTCCTTGACCGCCGCCAGCACGGCATCGCGCATCTCCAGTGTCGTGCGCACGCTCTCCACCCGCAGGCCCGCTGGCACCGGCAGCGTCACCGGTCCCGCGATCAGCAGCACGTGCGCGCCGCGGTCGCGCGCCTCCTCCGCCACCGCGAAACCCATCAGCCCGCTCGAACGGTTGCCGATGTAGCGCACTGGGTCCAGCGGCTCCTGTGTGCCGCCCGCCGTCACCACCACCCGCCGCCCGGCCAGGTCGCCCTGGCGCCCCAGCACCGCCCGCACGTGCGCCAGGATCGTCGACGTCTCGGGGAAGCGCCCCACGCCGACCATACCGGATGCCAGGTGGCCCACCTCGGGCGGCACGATGACCGCGCCGCGCTCCTCCAGCACGCGCAGGTTGGCCTGCGTCGCCGGGTGCTCGAACATGTGGTGCTCCATCGCCGGCACCAGCACCAGCGGCGCCCGCGTGGCCAGCGCCACCGCCGCCAGCATATCGTTCGCCATGCCCGCCGCCAGCCGCGCCAGCGTATCCGCCGTAGCCGGCGCCACCAGCAGCAGCTCCGCCGCCTCCGCCAGCTCGATGTGCCGCGCCGCGGCCTGTCCGGTCGGCTCCCACAGGTCTTCATACACCGGGCGATGGCTGAGCGTCGAGAACGTCAGCGGGCGCACGAACTCGGTCGCGTGTCGCGTCAGGATCACATCGACCAGTGCGCCGGCCTGCTGCAGCTTGCTTACCACGTCCGCGGCCTTATATGCGGCGATGCCCCCGCACACGCCCATCACGATGCGCCGGTCCCGCAGCATGCCCGTCACTCCTCTCCCCGCAACCCTTCCAGCTCGTGCTTGGGGTCCCGCTCCATCAAGTCGCTCACCACCCGGCGCACGTCTTTGCCCTCGAACAGCACCTTGCTCAGCTGTTCCGTGATCGGCAGATCCACACCCAGCGTGGCGGCGAGCTCCAGCGCGGCGCGCGTCGTCGTCACACCCTCCGCCACGGAGCGCCGCTCCGCCAGCACATCCTCCAGCCGCCGCCCACGGGCCAGCTCCAGCCCCAGCGTGCGGTTGCGACTGAGCGGACTGGAGCAGGTCGCGATCAGGTCGCCCAGCCCCGCCAGGCCGGCCAGCGTGAGCGGTTCCGCCCCCGCCGCCACGGCCAGCCGCGCCATCTCGGCCAGCCCGCGCGTCATGATGGACGCCTTGGCGTTGTCGCCATAGCCCAGCCCGTCGCTGATGCCTACGCCCAGGGCGATGATGTTCTTGAGCGCGCCGCCCAGCTCCACGCCCGCCACGTCGTCACTCGTGTAGATGCGATAACGCGGCGTGGTCAGCGCCACTCGCGCCCGCTCCGCCACGTCGCTCCGCGGCGCCGCCACCACGGCCGCCGCGGGCATGCCCCGCACGATCTCCACCGCCAGGTTCGGTCCGCTCAGCGCCGCCACCGGCACCTCCGGCCCCAGCTCTTCCGCGATGACCTGGCTCAGCCGCAGATGGGTGCCCAGCTCCAGCCCCTTGCTGGCACACACCACCAGCGCGCCCGGCATGAGGTGGGGCTTGAGCGCGCGCGTGTTCTCGCGCACGCGCTGCGACGGCGTCACCAGCAGGACGATATCGCGTCCGGCCAGTGCCTCCGGCAGATCGCTCGTGATGCGCAGGCGCGGCGGAAAGACGTGCCCCGGCAGGAATACCGTATTCTCACGACGACGCGCCATCTCGATCGCGCGCTCGGGCTGGTGCTCCCAGAGCATCACGTCCGGTCCGCCAGATCCGTCCTCGTCCAGCTGCCGGGCGGCGAGTAACGCCAGCGTCGTGCCCCACGCACCCGTGCCGATCACACTCAGGCCCGCCATCGCCGTCCCTCCGTCGCCGCCACGCTGCGCGCCCACCACGCTGCCACCACGTCGCGGCCGCTCTCCCCCTCAAGAGTACCACAGTGCCACGGGCCGGAGATGGCCACGCGGCGCCCGGGTCGCCGTCCGCTCGACTCAGTCTGGCGCGGAGCGCACCATCGCGGGCGCGAAGGGCTCGGGATGGCGCTGAGGCGGCCCAGAACCAGACCGTTGGGTGTACGCTAACCCGGCCGTTGACCGAAGGCCGGGGGGAAATTCGCCATGACGGGATAGCGAGCCATCTCTTCTCGGGCAGCGCGCAGCGCGTGGGTCGAACCCCTCAGGGGAGATGATGCCAGGCACCTTCACGCGCCGGCCAGGCCAGGGGAAGCAGCATGCGCTCGCCCTGGCCGGCTCATCCATCGGCAGTGCCCGCACGACGACAAGAATAGCACACAATCCGACATATCGGCAGGATCTATGCGGCCGCCTGCCCGTGCACCGGTCGTGCCTCGCGCACGTGCCGGTTCAGCGTCGTCACGATCGCCAGCACCACCATCCCCGCGCCGAACACGAGCGCGGTAGGCACGGCGTGAATCGTCTGGATCAGCAGTCCCGTCAGGGCAAGCCCCAGCGGCTGTAGCCCGAAGGCCAGCAAGCGGAAGACACTGTTGACGCGCCCTTGCAGCTCGTCAGGGATGAGCGACAGCCGGTAGCTGAACTGCACCACATTGTAGATCGGGCCGGTGATGAAGATGCCCGCCGAAATGACGCCCAGCCACAGCGGGCTCGGCGCGACGGCGTAGAGTGGCGAGAGCAGCGCCCCGATCCATACGGTCGTGATGATCACCGTTCCAAAGCGGAAGCGCCGCTGGATGGGAGTGCCCAGCAGCGCCCCCACGATGCCTCCGATGCCGCCAATCGCGAAGATGGTGCCGATGGTGAAGGCGGACGCTCCCTGCTGCCGCGCCAGCACGATCACCAGCAGCGTGCTGCCCGCCCCGAGGAAGTTCCATCCGCCCGTCAGAAAGGCGATGAAGCGGATCAACGGCTGGCGCCAGAGCCACACCAGCCCCTCGCCGATCTCCTCGCGCAGCTTGCGCCGCGCCGCCTTGCGCTCGCCCTGGAACCGCGCCCGGATCAGGAACAGCGAGCCGACGGAGACGGCGTAGGACACGGCGTCCGCCAGAAAGGGCAGCGCCCGCAAGACGCCATACAGCGCGCCGCCGAGCTGTGGACTGACCAGCGCGCTCACCCCTTCGGTGGCCTGGTTCTGCGCCGTCGCCGCTGGCAGCTGCTCGCTGGTCACCACGCGCGGCAGGCAGGCCACCTCGGCCAGATTGAAGAAGACGTAGAGGGTCCCCTCCACCAGCGCCACCACGTACAGCTGCGCCACAGTCAGGCGCTGCAACACCAGCGCCAGCGGGACACTCCCCATCGCCAGCGCGCGCCCGATGTCGCACAGAATCATTACCAGCTTGCGGTTCCAGCGGTCGATCAGCGCGCCCGCGGGCAGACTCAACAGCACGTAAGGCAGCGCCTCCATCGCGCCGATGATGCCCGCCTGCGCGGCGGAGTGCGTGAGATCGAGCGCCAGCAGCGGAAACGCCAGGCGCGAGACGCCCGTGCCCACCGAGGAGACTGTCTGGCCGCCCCACAACAACATGTAGTCGCGATTGCGCCACAATCCGAGGCGGCGCTTTGCCCCTGCCTTGTCGCCAGCCACGTGCGATGACATGGAGAGCCTCCCGTTGGTGTCGCGCGCTCCGCGCGGCAATGCACTGGTGCAGGAGAACGATGGGTCAGGCGCGGGCCGTATCGCCGCGCCTCAGCTGGTCGCGTCC
>CAYQFU010000063.1:0-18551 GCA_964416775.1 uncultured Ktedonobacterales bacterium | reverse complement strand
GGAGAACGATGGGTCAGGCGCGGGCCGTATCGCCGCGCCTCAGCTGGTCGCGTCCGGCTCGGTGGCGGGCGTCTCGGTGGCGGGCGTCTCGGTGGCGGGCGTCTCGGTGGCGGGCGTCTCGGTGGACTCGCGCTCACGCGGCCGCGACCCGCCGGGCTCCACTTGCAGATAGGCCGGCGCCATGAAGAGGGCGCTGGCCAGGCTGTAGATCGCTCCATCTGGGTCCGCCGGCTCGCGCAGAAAGTCTTCCATCAGGGCCTTCAGCCGCTCGTTGAAAATCTGCGCCCGCTCAGCCGAGAGCCGGGCGTGCAGCAAACCCACTTCGAACTGGTCGGAGCCGGTGGACTCGGCCCTGGCCACATCCGCCAGCTCGTTTCTGGCTGTGGTCAGGATTTCGAGGCTGCTGGATGTGTGCCCCTTGATCTCGGGGGGCAGATCGAAGACAAAGATGCGCGCGGTGCGCGTGAAATACTTGGCCACAATGCCGCGCACCAGCCGGCGCGCGACCACCCGCGCCAGCCCCGCCTCCTCCAGCACCTGCAGGTGATGGCCGATGGTGCCCGGCGGCTGGCCCAGCCGGTCCGCGATCTGTTTGGCCGTGGCCGGCTGATTCTGAATGATGCCCAGGATGCGCGAGCGCGTGGGATCGCCGAAGGCCTTGAACTGCTCCGTCGTGGTGATGGCCAGCCGCGGCGGCAGCTCGGGCATCTCGACGGGCACATCGTCGGGCAGGATGGCGTCGGCCTCATCCCGGGGGTCGAGCGGTGAAGACACCATGAGCACCCCTTTCGCGGCTGAGAGAACGCGTCCCCCGCATCCGCGCCGCGGCACGCGCACACGGATGCGGCAGGAGCGATCGTGGCGGCATATACCGGGACACCAGCATGTACGGGATATGCCGCACGTGCGACAATAGTAGCACGTTGGCGGGCCGTGGGTCAATGCCTCTCGTGCGCCCGGCAAATCGCCGTGGATTGACGACGTGCCGGACGCCACGCGACTGGCGTCGCTGGGCCAGCTCGATCTGGTCTGTGCATTGCGATGTACGCCTCATAAACGTGACTTGGCGCCCACAACGCGGCCACCGCGCGCGTCAGGGCCGCCAGGTGCGCACATATGAAGGAGGCAATCGTGGATACCAATCTGACACCATCCGAAGATGAGGTGATGGAGTTACTGGGCAAGATGGTGGGCCGGCTCGAAGAAAACAGCATCACCCTGCACGTCCTCGTCGCGCTGCTGGAGGAAAAGGGCATGCTCGCCCCGGGCGAGCTGGATGCGGCGGTCGCCACTTTCCTGCGCGAGCGCGGCCATGAGTACTTCGTCGACGCCTGGGGCAGCGACCTGGGCGAGGGGCTCTACGAGGGTCTGGCGCTGCGCGATCTCCATTGACGCCGTCCGCAGGCGCACTCAGCGCCACGCATGCCTCAGGCGCGTGGCGGGTTCGGCGCGCGCGTGCTACAATGCGGGCGCCGGAGCGGCCACAGGCGCATGAGGGAGACAGTCTTGATCGAATGCCGGACGGGATCGTGTGAGTATCTGCGCTTCGAGCGGCTCAGCCAGGAGGTCCCGGTAGTCCATGCCGTGTTCACGCGCCGGGGAGGCGAGAGCGCGCCGCCCTTCGCCAGTCTGAATCTCAGCACCGCCGTCGGCGACGATCCGGCCACCGTGCGCCGCAACCAGGGCCGGGTGGCGCAGGTGATGGGCCTGCCGCTGGTGTCCGCCCGCCCCGTGCACGGGGCCAGGGTGATCGAGGTACGGCCGGACGGCACCACCTCGCCCGCCGCGCTGCGCGAGCGCGTGCGCCATGACGAAGCCGACGCCATGATGACCGACGCGCCGGGATTCGCGCTCTTCTGGGCCTACGCCGATTGCGTGCCGATCCTGCTCTTCGATCCACGCCACCGCGCCATTGCCCTGGTGCATGCGGGCTGGCGCGGCTCGGCCGGCGCCGTCACCGCGCGCACCGTCACCGCCATGGGCGAGCGTTACGGCACGCGGCCCGCCGATCTGCTGGCGAGCATCGCCCCGTCCATTCACAAGTGCTGCTATGAAGTGAGCGATGAGGTTGTCGCCCGCTTCCGCGCTGACCCGCTCGCCTGGGAAACCGTCCGCTTCGAGGAGCGTGATGACGACCAGGACGGCGGCACGGGGCCGCGGCGCTACCTGGACCTGTGGGAGACCAACCGCCGCCAGCTGCTCGCGTCCGGCTTGGACCCGGCGCACATCGAGCTGGCCGGTATCTGCACTGGCTGCCGCACCGATCTCTTCTTCTCGCATCGCGTCGAGCGCGGCGGCACGGGGCGTTTTGGCGTGGCCATTGGGCTGGCTGCTTAGAGCGAAGTTAGGCCGATCATGAGCGACATCCGCAGCGCGCACGCTTCCGCGACCTCCGCGTCCGCGGACGACCTGGCCGCGCGCATCCGCGCCGTGCGCGCGCGCGTGGCAGCGGCGGCGGCGCGCTCGGACCGCGCGCCCGAGGATGTGCTGATCGTGGCGGTCTCCAAGACGGTGGACGCCGAGCACATCCGGCTGGCGTACGAGCTGGGACTCAAGACCTTCGGCGAGAACCGCGTGCAGGAAGCGCGCTCCAAGATCGCGGCCCTGCGGCTGCCGCTCATCCGCTGGGAGCTGATCGGCCATCTGCAGACCAACAAGGTCGCGCGCGCCGTCGAGCTGTTCTCGCGCATCCAGAGCGTGGACAGCCTGCGCCTGGCCCAGGCGCTGGAGGCGCGCGCCGCGCAGGTAGAACGTACCCTGCCCATGCTGCTGGAGGTCAACGTGGCCGGCGAGGCCAGCAAGAGCGGCTTCGCGCCCGCCGAGGTGCCAGCGGCGGCCCGCGCCATCGCCGCGCTGCCCCATCTGCGTCCGGAGGGGCTGATGACCGTCGCGCCCGTCGTCGCGGACGCCGAGCAGGCGCGGCCCGTCTTTGGCGCGCTGCGCGCGCTGCGGGACCGGCTGCGTGCGGAGGCGCCCGAGGCTGGCTGGGCCCACCTCTCCATGGGTATGACCGACGATTTCGAGGTCGCCATCGAGGAAGGCGCTACCATCGTGCGCATCGGTCGCGCGATCTTCGGCGACCGGCCCAGCGTGTGAGCGGCCCGCCACGTTCGCCAGTAGAGGAAAGCAGGAATCAATGGAACCGGGAGACTTCTTTTTCGGCCGGCGCATCCGCCAGAATCACGCGCTGGAACACGCCACCGTGACCATTCTGACGCGCCGCCTGCCCGATCTGCGCCTGAGCGCGCGCTCCAGCTCGCGCGGCTTCATCATCTTCTCCGACCTGGACCCGGCCGTGGTACACCGCGCCGCCGGTGAGGCGCTGGCGCGGCTCAAGGCCGGCGAGGCCGAGCTGGCCATCCACCCCAACTGCGGCACCAATCTCGCCGTGGGCACCTCGCTCGCCATGCTAGGCTCGCTGCTGGCCCTGACGGCCGTGCGGCCCCGCGTGCGCGTCGCCTCGGCCCTGGCCAGCTCGGTGGCCGGGATCGCCGTAGCGCGCCCCCTGGGGCAGGTGGTGCAGCGTCACGTCACCACGCTGCCCGACGTGCAGGACGTGCACATCATCGCCGTCACACGCCGCCGCCGGTTGGGCTTCGCCACGGTCGAGGTGCAGACCGCCGTGGAGTAAATCGATCGAGTGGGCGATTACGTTGGGACCAATCGCTGCCGCACGTCGCCATCCGTCTGGGGTTTTGTCAGACACAGTCAACCAGATTCGGCAGGAGGCGCTGACACGGGAAGACTGTGCTTGCGTGGACGTGCGTAAATGTAGTTAGGCGTGTCCGAGAGATGCCCGCCGCATGCGAGCCGTCACGAAGCGGCGGTTGAGAACAGGATCGGTCGAGTTATGCCCGCCATACTGAATACCCTGCTGGGACTGAATATCCTGCACACGATCGTCAAAGTGCTGGAGGAGGGCCTGATCATCTGTCTGCTCGTCCAGTTCGTCATCTCCTGGATTCCCCGCGCGCAGGAAAGCAAATTCGGCCGCGTCATCATCAATATCACCGCCCCGCTGGTCAACCCGTTGAACCGGTTGATTCCTCCTATCTCGATCGGCGGGTTGAGCTTGAGCATTGGCTTCATCCTCGCCTGGTGGGGCATCCTGGCCGTTGCAGCCTTGCTTGGGCAGGCGCTCCCCGCCGGCTGGTAACCGGCCATGCCACGACATACAGAGCATCCAACCTCACGCTCGTCGGAGCCCTCGCCGGCGGGCGTCGTCTATCCCGCGCTGCGCGTCGAGCGCGGCCAGCTGCTCGTTCCCGTGCGTGTCGTGCCGCGCGCCAGCCGTGAATCCGTCGCGCTGGAGGGCGGCGAGCTGCGCGCCCGCCTCACCGCCCCGCCCGTGGAGGGCGCGGCCAACGAGGCACTGCTCGCGCTGCTGGCGGCGCGCCTGCGCCTGCCCCGCCGCGCCGTCACGCTGGCGCGCGGGGCCACCTCGCGCCACAAGTTGGTCGCCGTTGAAGGGCTCACCCCTGAGGCGTTCTGGCAGCGGTTGGCGCTCTGAGCACATGCGCCCCAGCCAGCCCGGTCCAGATGTCGGATGCTGACCCTGTTCACACCGGGCTTCGGCATTCCCTATGCTACATCCGAGTAGGGAAGCATAGGGACATCTCACGCCAGCGGAAAGGAACAACGCGGATATGCAATATGACATCGAGGGGACTGGTGGAATCCTGCAGACCCCGGCGACAGCCACGATGGAGCGCGCCCTCGTGGGTGACGACAGCGCCGCGGCGGAGATCATACGCCGGCTGGCCGCCGGCGACTCGCGGCTGGCCGCGGCCGTAGCTCGCCCCAACGATCCGGCCGCCGAGCGTATCCGCTTTCTCCTGGTACAGTATCTCGCCCGCGGCACGTGGCAGGGCCGCATCCTGCCGCTGCCCAGCGGGTTCCATGCCGGCCGCGAGGGGCATCATCTGCGCAACCTCATCTCCCACGCCGCGGTCACTCAGCCCGCGACAAGCTGGGAACGCACCCTGCTCGAAAGCTTGCGCGACCCCGACCCCGTCCAGCGTCAGGTTACCGCGCAGCTCCTCAGCGGCAACGACCGGCACGCCGTGTTGGACGCGCTGGTGAGCCTGCTCGGCGCGCGCGAGGAGGGCGTGCGCTGGGCCGCCGCGATGGCGCTGCCCAGGGGCAATCAGGCCACCGTCGAGGCCTTGTTGTACGCGCTGAGTAGCCGTGAGGTGGTGCCGGAGATGCGTCACGTTGCGGCGTACGTGCTACGACACCTCGGCGACGCGACCCTGCGCCAGCATGTGGCACCCGTCGTGCAGGCGCTGGATGCCTCCGACTACCGTGTGGAGGTGCCACTGGTCGCCAACGACGCGCTACGCGCGCTGGCGGCGCATCGTACGGGCATGTAGTCCGCGCGCACCGCTCGTGCCGCTGCTCGACAGGCTGCCTGGGAGGACGGCGCGGCCACGGGCCATCCAGACGCCATGGCGGCCAGTACGCTGGCCGCCATGCGGATCGCGCCGTCCAGGAAGCACAAATGCCTGAGGCGGCTCGTCAAGTTAACGCTGGAAATCGGCGCCGCGCGACCAACCGGACGTCTCGCGCCAGATGCCGTACGCGACCAGCACGGCGATGGATTCAACGAACACGAACATCGGTATCCACAGCCACAGGAAGCCGTGGACTGGCTTGCCCGGCTGGATCATCAGCAGCACCATGATCAGGCCTGAAGCCAGCGGCAGCGTGCAGCAGAGCGCGAACGCAAAGAGCGCCCCGCCATACCGGATCAGCGGATTGGGCGCATCCGTGGGCCGGCGCGACGCGTGCATCGTGCCCGGTGGTGGGAGCTTGACGTAAATGACTTCCTGCTGGTCGCCGCCGGTCGTTGGGGAAGACGCGGGATTCTTCGGAGTGCTTGCGCTCATCGCGGTCCTCTACAATGTTGCGCCGGGCAGCGGACCCGGCCCCTTCTGGCAGTGTAGGGCGGCGAGCGGCTCGCTGTCAAGCCAGAACGACGCCTCATGATGTCTCAATCGGGTCTCGGCGTGCACGTCCGGTGCCAGAGTTGGGCTGCTCGCCTGGGCAAGGCTCTCAGCCTAGCCCAACGGTCATCCAGCATTGACCACTTGTTCGACCCGTTCGTAGAATGTGGCGACGTATACAAGACCCAGCAGCCAGGGAGTTTCCAACAGGAGCAGGCATGACGGCCCCCACACGTGACGACGCGAGGCACGACGCCGCCGAGGCTCCAGACGGAGCCTCCGGCCCCGACGCGCCCTCCACCCACTCGGCCTACACCGTCCACCTGCCCGGATTCGACGGCCCGCTCGACCTGCTGCTGCACCTGATCGAGCGCAATCAGCTCGAGATCACCGCCATTTCGCTGGTCGCCGTCACCGACCAGTTCATCGCCTACCTGCGCACGTGGGACGAGCCGCCCATGCCGCGCCTGGCCGAGTTCGTCACGATGGCCGCGCGCCTCCTGCTCATCAAGTCGCGCAGCCTGCTCCCACGCCAGACCCGCCAGCAGGACGACGACGACGCCGACCCGCTGGACGACGCCGAAGAGCTGCGTCGCCATCTGCTCGAATACAAGCTGGCGAAAGAGATCGCCCGCGCCCTGCGCGCGCGCGAGCTGGCCGGCCTGCAGTCGTTCACGCGGCCGGGCCGGCTCGTGGACCCCGAAGCCATGCTTTCGTGGAGCCCGCCCCAGCTGGTCGGCCTGGATGTTCGCGCGCTTGCCTCCGTCTTTCGCCGTGTGCTGACCGAGCAACGCCTGGCAGAGCCGGCGCCGCTGCCGCTGCCTCTCGTCACCATCGCCGAGAAGACTGCCGAGCTGGAGGCGCTGCTGGCAGCGCATGGGCGCGTGCTGCTGGAAGACTTCCTCCTCACCTGCACCTCACGCCTGACCGTGGTCGTCGCCTTTCTCGCCGTGCTCGAGATGTGGCACCAGGCCCGCATCATCGTCCGCCAAAGCGACCTCTTCGGACCGATCGAGGTGCTGCCTGGCCCAGTCCGCACCGCCGCCACCGAGCACGCGGCGGACGACACCGCGCCAGAGGACTGACGCACATCCACCGTGTGGCCGCATGGCCCGAGGCAAGCAGGATTCAGGCATGCCTTCTGCTACACCTGGCTCAGGCGATCCTGCGTCTGGCTGTCCCCTACCTTCCGCGGCATCCCACGGTCTCGCGAGCCGTGCCCCCACAGGTATCATATGGGGAATATAATGCTGAGGTTGCACGTGGAGGCCGTCCATCAAGTCGCACGGTGACACGCCATATCCGCGGCGCGCCGCGCGTGACACGCGATTTATTGCTCACTTGATGGCAGTTCGCGTCATGCACGGGAAGGCAGGAAGGCCATGAAGAAAAGCACTGGCGGCCCCTGGAACCCGGGCCCGCACCCCGACCCCCTGGATCAGCAAGAGCGGTTGCGCCTGGCGGCCACGGCCGCCCAGCGCCTGGCCGAGCTGGGAGTTGGGCTGGCCGACGTGAGACAATCGCTCGTAGATCGCCTGGCCACTCTGCCCATCGAAGAGTCGTGGACCGGCTTCGAGCGTCCTCTGGGTGATCTCGATCGCATCGCGCTGCAGCTGGACGCGCTCTATACCGAGCTGACACACCTGCTCGGCCTGCCCGAGCCGCCGCTCTAACATGTCACAGCGCACGACTGTCATACCCGACCGCGAACACCACCTCCGCCCCCGCGCGCCGGCACGAGCGCTGGATCGCCCTCAAGTGGAGTCCGTCGCGCCTCCGCCTTGCGTGCCCATACTGGCGTGCTCACCTGCCCATGCTGGTCCCGCGCGCTGTGCCTCCGCCGACCACGCGCTCGTGGCGGCAAAATTCACCCTGGCCGCTCTGGTTTCCACACGTGCGGCAGGCGTGGCTGCGACGTCAGTTTGGTCTAGTCGCATCCCGGCTGTCAACATCGTACAATGAGTGGAGTGCGAGCGGTCGGACCACGGCGCGACTCATGCCACGATGCTGCCACACGCGTCTGCCGCCACAAGGGCCAGGCACAGACACCTGCCGAGAGGACCCGCCATGGCTGAGGCCAGCTACACGCCGCGAGACGACTTCCCTCCTCACGGCTATCTGGACAACCCTGCCCACTCCTGGAAGCTCAATCCCTGCGGCGTGCTGCGATCGCGGCCTCCCGCGGGCATGGGCTGGCACACGCCGAGCTATGGCTCCTATGGGCGCCATCAGCTCACCCACCGCGCCCACCTGCACGTCGGCATCGAGGCGGCGGGCCTGCGACTGCTCACTCCCGCCGAATTCTCTGCTCACCGTGTGCTCGTGAGCTGCGACCTGCACACCAGGAATCGCCTGCGCTATGCCTGGACACATCCCGCCGGCCTGCGCATCGCGGTCACCTACTTCCTGGTGAACGCCTCGGCTCTGGGCTGCGCCGTCACGGTCGAGCGCACCGACGCCGCGGGACTCGCCGCCCAGGCCGTCGCGCCCGCATGGGAATCGGCGAGCGCGCGCATCTGGGTGGCGCATGAGCTGGCGCACAATCCCGCCACCAGCCGCCTCTGGGAGCATGGGACGTATGTCGCGCTGCCCGGAGCCGCCGATCCCGCCACCGGGCACGCGGGCCTGGTGGGCATCTGCCCCGAGGGCGACGCCTGGGCGCACGGCGCCGCCTCATCCGACGGCGTGCCACTGGCACCGGACTCCGCCACGCCCATCAGCGCCCCCTGGACGGAAGGTGCACCGGTGCCCGCCGCCCCAGCCAGCCGCGAGCCGCCCGATCTGCAGACCGCCATCCTTGCCCTGGCCTACGATCTCGACCTCCCAGCCGATGGCGGAGCCGCCCTGCAGGCCGCGCTCGTGTGCGACGTGAGCGCCGACTGCGCCCTTGCCCGCTGGCGCGAAGTCCTCCCCACGCTGCCCGCCATCCTCGCCGAGCGTGCCGAGGATGACGAGCGCTTCTGGGCGCACGCCCCTCGCCTCGACGGCGACTGGCCGGCGCATTGGCGGCGTGGCCTGGCTACCGACCTGGAGACGCTGCGCATGACCATCCGTCCACCGGCAGGCGTCTTTTCGCGCCCCTGGGACGGCATGCAGATCCAAGCCCCCCGAGCCGTGCTGGCCGAGACCGCGCTGGATGCCCTGTCGCTCGCCTGGGCCGAGCCAGAGCTCGCGCGCAACGCCTTGCTAGCGTGCTTCGCCTCCGCGCTGCGGCCCAACGTGCCCTGCATGCGCGAGGACGGCAGCTACAACATGGTGGCGGACGACGGCTCCATCTGCGGCACCGGACCCGAGTGGGGCTGGCCGCTCGCCGCGGCTGACGACCTGTGGCGCCGCTCCGGCGATCGTCCCTGGCTGGCCGCGCTGTATCCTCACGCTGCCGCGTATGTGGACTGGTGGCTCGCGCACCGGCTGGACGATGAGGGCTGGCTCGTGCACGCGTGCAGCTGGGAGAGCGGTCAGGACGTCTCCACGCGCTTCGGCGTCCAGCAAACCGGCGGCAGCGATGTGCGCCACTTGCGCCCCGTAGACCTTCAGGCCGCGGTGGCGCAGGGCTGCGCCATCCTTGCCGCCTGGGCGACCACGCTGGAGCGCCCGGCCGACGAGATCGCGCGCTGGCAGGCGGCTGCCACGAGCCACACCGCCCACGTCCACAACCTGTGGCATGATGGCTGGTATCACGACTTCGACGCGCGCCGGAGGCGCTGGTCGGGCGTGCGCGATCCGATGCAGCTGGCGCCGCTCGCCTGCGGCGTCGCGAAGCCCGAGCACGCCGCCGCGCTCGGGCCGGCCTTCGCCGCGCTGCCTCCCCATGGCGGCTCGTGGCCTCCGCTGGTGTGGCCGCCAGTCGCTCACACCGTGCTCGAGGCGGCGCTGGCCGTGGGCATGGATATGGGCGCCGCCGACCTGGCCGCCGGCGTCAACGACCACGCATGGACCCGTATGGACGCGCGCGAGCTCGAAGCTGACGGCGGGCTGCCTGGCATCACCCGCGAATTCTGGCCGCACGGCGGCCCTGGCGTCAGCGCTGGCATCGAGGGCTACGGCTGGGGCGCGCTCACCGTCCACTTTCTGGTGCGCCATATCGTCGGACTGCGCGCCCTCTCACCCACCAGCTTTCTGCTGGTCCCCGCCCTCCCGCCCAGCTCGCGCCGGCCTGGCGCCGCCTTCCGCATCGGTCCCGTCGCCTACGGCGCTGGCACCATCTCGCTACACTACCGCATCCCGGATGAGGTCCTCGCCGACGCGGTGGACATCACGCTCGACTGCTCTGGGGTCTGGGGCACTGTTGTTGCGCGCCGCCATGACGACGCCCGCGAGCTGGCCCGCGGCACAGCGGATGCCGCTGGCAACCTGCGGCTGGAGTGGCGAGGAACATGGCTGCGCGGCGCGCGAGTGGAACGCCTATGAGCGCGCGTCCGCGTGGCGCCAAGGAGGTATACTGCGGGCGCTCGGGCCAGCGACGCGCTGGAGCACCGCCTCCCGCGGGTGTCCCGTCCGCGCCAGCTGAGCCCCGCGCGCGTGTTGGGCTCACCGTGGGCCGTTGCCGGAGGAAGCTGCCATGCAACACCCCTGGGACGTGACAATCGAGGAGGCGAAGGCCATCCAGCGTCAGCTGGCCCCGCTCGCCGCGCAGGCGCCCAGCATCGCGCTGGAAGACGTCCACACCGTTGCCGGCATCGACGCCTCGTACGGCGATGTAGGCCGCGCGGCTGTCGTCGTCTACTCCTTCCCGGACTTGCAGGTCCTCGACGAGGCGGTCGCCGAGCGCGCGAGCGTCTTTCCATATGTGCCGGGGCTGCTGTCCTTTCGTGAAGCGCCGGTGGCGCTGGCAGCAATGGAAAGGCTGCGCGTGCGTCCCGATCTGCTGGTCTGCGACGGCCAGGGCTATGCGCATCCGCGCCGCCTCGGGCTGGCCTCTCATCTCGGCCTCTATCTGGATCTCCCCAGCATCGGCTGCGCCAAGTCGCGCCTCATCGGGACCTATGCCGAGCCAGGCCCCAACATCGGCGACCGCTCGCCCCTGCGGAGCGGCGACGAGATCATCGGCACAGTGCTGCGCACGAAACCGCGCACCAACCCGCTGTTCGTCTCCAAAGGCTACCGGATCGGCCTGGATACGGCCGTCGACGTGGTACTCCGCTGCCTGCGCGGCTATCGCCTGCCCGAGCCGACCCGCGTCGCCGACCGCCTCGCCGGGAGCTTACGGCCGCCCGACGCGCTCACGTAGCGTCGGGCGCAACGCCGGCGCACGACATCGCATCTGGTATACTTGGTGTAACGCTGGACACTGGCTTGCGGTGTACCGAGCGGGCTCTACCGCGTCCCTTCCACGGAGGCATTGGCCTCACACACCGCCGGGAAGCCACCTTGCGCGTCCGGCCGCGCGAGCGGAAGGAGACGACGATGGCATATGGCACCCCTCCCTCACCAGGGCGTCCAGAGGACCCTCGCCCTCCGGTGGAGCCGCTGCTGGTCCAGCACGTGGATGCCAGCCGGTTCACCGGATCGCGCCTGCGCTTCGCGTTCATCGCCGCCGTCTCGCTCGTCATGGCCGTTGTAATCGTCTGGTCCGCGCTGCCGCATCCGCCTGCCCCAACCCATCGCACCACTCAGCCCTCCGGCGGAACGACCGTAGTGTCCAGCACATGGGTCTCCAACGCGGTTCTCACGCAAATCACCCCCTGGCCCTCCTTCCACGAATGGCGAGTCGCCTATGTAGACGCCGGCGAGACCATGCGGGCTATGACCACCGACGGCACGGAAGACGCGGCAGGCCCGCCTGTTCCTGGCCTTCTTGCCGCCGCGGCCGATCTGAATGAGTATCCGCGGCTCGCCGCCCTCTCACCTGACAGCCACTACCTGGCCTACTCATTGTCGCCGGCCTCGTCGCCGTCCACATCCTCTGGGCCCATCATGCTGCTGGACGTAGGCGCCGTCTCCCCACCCTATCCCTACGCCGGCACCGAGTCGCTGCACGCGCAGAACCTCTTCTGGTCGCTCGACAGCAGCCACCTGGCCTTCGAGTCCAATGCCAACGGCGTCTTCGACATCTACCTCATCAGTCCTATGGGGCCCACTCCGCTAGCCGTACCCGGCGTCGGCGACGGGACCAACGGCATTTACCGCCTCCTCGGCTGGATAGATGCATGGCATCTTGCCGTGCTCGCCAATCCGCCGCTCACTCAAGCACCAGGCGGCGGCCCATCCACCACCCTCGGCTCCCTGGACGTGCGCACGGGTCAGCTCCGTGCTATCGCCCCGCTGCCGCCGCTCCCCACTGCGTATCTCGCACCTGACGGCGCACGCGTGGTGGTGGACGGCGCAGGGGGCGCCATAGCAGGTTTCGAGGTGGTGGATACAGCCACCGGAGTCAGCCACCAGTTTCCAAGGCTCACGCAACAGGTCGATTCGGGTTGGGACACCATCGCCTGGAAGCCCGGCGAGCACGTGCTCGCCGTCACTGCCAACACCGTGGCACACGCCTCCAGCAGCTCTGCCGGCCCGGCCATTCAGCTCCTCGACCTCGATCACGACACGCTCACGTCGCTGTCCTTCAGTGAATACGCTCTGGGTTGGTCGCCCGACGGCAACACTCTCATCATCGGCACTCCCGCCAATCTAACTGGCAACCGCACTGGAGACCTCAGGGCCGTGACGTTTCTCCGGCCGGGCGTCATCCAAACCACCGCCCTGACGCACTCGGCCGCCGCGTTCCTCGGCTTCATGCGCACGGCGTGAGCACGTGTCCATAGACATGCGCGCCGTCCTGCTGTGAGACGCGTCACAGTTCACATAGGCTCGGTTTGGTATGATTGGAGTGGGCGTATGTCCATGGAGAGCGAGGGACCGGTGAGAGAGCAAGCCTGCGCGGGCACGCCATTGCGGTGGTGCAACCCGTGGGCGGCTCGTGCGTACTAGAGAACGGTAGGGTCTTTCTGTCACAGCACACGGATGATGGGCGGGGCACACCAAACGCCGAAGCCACCTCCGGGAGACAACGGACCGAAGGCACCCCGCCAGCAAACACGCCAGACACGGCCAGCCGCGACGACGCGATGGAGCGGCGGGACAGCGATGCGCAGGGGAGCGCACAGGCCGCGACAGACGGCGCGATGCAAGAAAGAAGGAGGCGCAGGGTGGGTATTCCTCAAGCCGCCCTGGTTGCCCCCGGCTTGCAAGGCCGGGCCGCGAGCGATGCGCGGGCGCGAGGCGCCCGCGAGAATACTGCCGTAGATACTGTAGAGATGACCGAAGACGTCACGCTGGTGCGCCGTACCCTCGCCGGCGACCAGGACGCCTTCACCCAGCTCGTCGAAAAATACAAGGACCCCGTCTATAACGTAGCATACCGCATGCTCGGCAACGCCACCGAGGCCGAGGACGTGGCGCAAGAAGCGTTTGTGCGCGCCTACACGCAGCTGCGCACCTACAAGGATACCCACCGCTTCAGCACCTGGCTGCTTTCGATCGCCTCGCACCTCTCGATCGATCAGCTGCGCCGCCGCCGTTTCCTGGCCCTCCCGCTCGAAAACGTTCCGTTCCTCGAATGGATCGCCGACCTGGGCGCCGGGCCAGAACAGGCCGCCGTGCAGGGCGAGACCTCCGATGAGATGCAGCGGCTCTTGCAGCAGCTCCCGCCAAAGTACCGCGCCGTGCTCGTCCTACGCTACTGGCACGATCTCTCATACGAAGAGATCGCCGGCGTGCTGCACCTCACCCCGGCCCTGGTGAAGGCGCGCCTGCACCGCGCGCGCGAGCTCGTGGCGCGGCGCATGCACGCCGAGGGCATGGATCTCGGACCCGACACAGATTGGACGGATGCCGACGACTCGCGCGCGACGCGGCATGGGGGAAACACCACCCGGAAGGAGGGAAAGCCCCGTGCAGCAGCGGCGCCCTAGCCCTGACGGGCCGTTGGCGCCGCGGGGCAGGCCCACCTCCCCGCGACCTACCGGCCGCGGCTCGTCTCCCTCCGACCCTATGGACCTTCTCGCAACGCTCGCCCAGCACCGCGCACGGCAGCAACATGACGAGCGTGCCGTAGACGCTCTCTTTCGCGACATCGCCCGCCGCTCGCTGACTGCCGCTCCCCCGACGCTCACCTCGGCCGTACGCGAATCCGTCGCCCGCACGAGCATTGCCCCCACTCCCCAGCAGACGCCGCCATCCACCCACTTTACGCTCTGGTTCGTCAGCACGGTATCGACGCCGTCGCGCGTGCTCGCGCGCTACCAGGACCTGGGCGAGCGCCAGCGCCGTATCGCGCAGCGCGGCGCCGGCACCCTCGTCGTGGCACTGCTATGTGGACTGGGGTTCGCGCTCGATCCCGGCGAATGGTTTAGCGCGCTTGGCCTTGCCAGCGCCGTCGTCCTGTCCTTCCTGGCCGTCGTCCACGTGCTCTCCACGGCGTTTGGCGCCCTGATGAGCAGCACGTTCGTGGCCGTGATCATCCTGGCGTTGTACTCCTGCCTGGCTCTCCTCTGGATCCGCCTGGTACGCCGTCCTCTGGAAGCGTGACCGTTCTATGAACGTTCCCTTCACCCTTGTCGCGATACATCCCACCCGGGATGCGGCGCATGGGAAGCGGCGCCGCGCACCCGTGTCCGCTGGCGTGCTGCCGTTCACCACCTCCACTGCCCCACATCTGCGGCTCTTCGCGCTCGCTCTGTTCAGCGGCATGCTCGCACTCCTCATCGTGCCCGGCTCCGCCGCATCCGCATCGCCGCTCGCTCCGTCTTCCTCGGCGGACCCACCGGACAACATTCCTGCCCTGTGTACTCCCGGCAACGTCGTCGCCTACGCCGGCTCCCTCGTCGTCGCTCCCGCGCAATCCATTTGCGGCGACGCGAATGCGTTCGGCGGCAGCATACGGGTCCAGGGCCGGGTCGGCGGCAGCGTCACGGCATTCGGCGGCAGTGTCACGGTGCTCGGCGAAGTGGACGGTAACGTCACAGCCATTGGCGGCGGGGTATGGCTCGCGCCAGGCGCGCGCGTCGCCGGCGATGTCCAGGCATGGGGCGGCAGCGTCCACCGTGCGCCGAGGGCGCTGGTCTATGGCGACATCGGGCCGGGCGACCGGCTGACTGGAATCGCCAGCGGCCAGTGGCCGGGCGTCTCCTACGCGTCTGGGTTCCCCTGGCCCTGGGTCCTCGGGTGGGCGGTGATCGCCGCGATCGTCGTCACGCTCTTCCCGGAGCGTACGGCCCGCGTGCGCGTTGTGGCGCGCTCCGCCGCCGTGCGCAGCGTGGTCGTCGGCATGCTCACCGCCCTGCTCGGCCTGGGCCTCGCCGCGTTGCTCTTCGCGACCTGCATCGGCATCCCACTCTCCCTGCTGGTCATGGCCGCACTGATCGCTGGCTGGGTGCTCGGCACGGTCGCCGTGGGCCTTTGGCTGGGCGAGCGCATCGTCCGCGCCGTGGCGCCAGACAAGCACTCGGCGCTGCTGCCCGCCATCGTCGGCGTCGCCGTGCTCGCCGGCGTGGAAAGCATTCCCTGCGTCGGTGCCGCCGTCACCGTCGTCGCCAGCAGCCTCGGCCTTGGTGCCGCCCTGCTAAGCCGCTTTGGCGGCCGGCGCCGCACCCTCACGCTCCCCACTCCTTCTCGGCACCTGCTCTGAGCGGCCAGATCCCACCGCTCTCTCTCCGGCGCCGCTCCTCCCCACCTATGCTACAATGCCACCATGTAGACTTGCGCCCGATGCGGCTGCTGTGCAGCATGCGGGCGGTCTGTTTTCGTGGTGATCGGTGCTCCCCATGACCTTCGACACGCCTGATGCGTACAGCGACGATTCCGATGCGCCAGTGATCGAGCTGGAGCTGACGGACCTCGCGCACGGCGGCGATGCCGTCGGTCGCTACGCTGGCCGAGCCGTTTTTGTGACAGGTGGCCTCCCCGGCGAGATCGTGCGCGCCCGGCTCACCCGCGAGCGCAGCAACTACGCCCGCGCCGTCCTCGTGGAGGTCGTGCGCCCGTCCCCGGATCGCGTGGAGCCGCGCTATCCCGAGCTGGCCGAATCGGGCGGCTTCCAGTGGCAGCATCTTGCCTACCCGGCCCAGCTCGCCTGGAAGACGCGCATCACCCGCCAGCTCCTGATGCGTGTCGGCCATTTCGCGCATCCCGCCGTCCACCCGATGCTGGGCATGCCTCCCGGCAGCGACCCCTGGCGCTACCGCACCGTGGCACAGTTCGCCGTTGGGCAGGATGGGGCCATCGGCTTCCGCCGTTCCGGCAGCCACGACGTCATCGACATGCCCGACTGCCCCATCGTCTCACCCGCCCTCGACATCCTCTACCAGCGCGTCCGCGCCTGGCTGCGCGAGCGCTGGGGGCTCGACGCCGGGCGCTACATCGAGCGTTTCACGCTGCGTGTCGCCGCCAGCGACCTCACGACCCCGCCGGGATATCCGCTGCCGGCCGGCATCCCCGCGCTGCCGCATGCCGTGCAGCTTGCCGATTTCGCGGGGATCCAGCCCGTCGAAGGCATTGCCGGCCTGCTCGGCCTGGAGGTGCGGCCGGGCGGCGCCTTCGATGCCGCGGGCGGCCCACAGGTGATCGGCGAAGCGTTGCTTGCCGATGTGTCGGGCCTGGTGGGTGTGGTCGTGCTGGGCCTGCCTGGCGGTCGCGGGCGCGTCCCCATCGGCCAGGACTACCTCTACGATCGCGTGTATGACCGCGTGTTTCGCATCTCCGCCGGCTCCTTCTTCCAGGTCAACGCCACCCAGACCCCGATCCTCGTCGAGCGCGTGCTCGCCGCCACCCATCCTCGCCCCACCGACCGGGTTCTCGACGGCTACAGCGGGGTGGGCCTCTTCTCGCTCTTCCTGGCTGGCCGCGCCGCGCATGTGCGTGCCATCGAGTCGCAGCCCAGCGCCGTCGCCGACGCGCGTGCCAGCGCCGCCCTCAACAACATCGCCAACGTCACCGCGATGGAAGGCGTGCTCGAGCGCGCCCTCGGCGTGCTGGCGCGGCAGGGCGAGCGCGTGGACATCGCCGTGGTGGATCCGCCGCGTGCTGGCTGCCACCCGCGCGCGCTCGCCGAAATCAAAGCCCTGGAGCCGCGCCGCTTCGTCTACGTCTCCTGTGATCCGTCGACGCTCGCGCGCGACCTGCACCTCTTCTGCGGCGACTGTTATCACCTCGTCTCCGTACAGCCCGTAGACATGTTTCCCTACACCGCCCACATCGAAGCCGTCGCGCTCTGCGAGCGCACGTGCGCGTGAGCGCGGCGTCTGGTGGATCACACAAGCCCATCGGGACCAATCCCGGCGTTTGACGCGGCGCATATAGGTATGCTACTATCGGTTCACTGAGGGCAGGCAGCGCGGCGAGGCGGTGGCTCCGTGGAGTGGATGGCGCTGGCTGAGCGCTCACGCGCGTAATCGGTGAATTGGCCAATCGCCTGGAGATCGCCCGATGATCGTGCATCGCCTCAAGGACTGGATTTCGCGCGTTGTGGCAGTGCTCGCCGCGGCCCTCAGGTCACCCTCGACTGGCCGCCGCAGCGCCACGCTCGGCCCCTCGCAGCGTCCCTTCGCCGCCATCGGCATTGCCTACCCTCATGGCAGCGGCCTGGCCACGAGCCACTGGATGGCCGACGCGCGCCGCCTGCGCGCTCGCCCTGTGCCGCGACCCGCGCTCCCCGCCCCCGCTCGCGAGCAGCTCCGCCAGATTTTCCGCGATCCCCGCTGGACCGTCGCCTACAATGCCGCGCCGGCGGTGCGCCCCCCGCGCACGCCCCTCACCGGCACGCCGCAACCCACCCAGCCAAGCAGTGAGCCGGCGGCCGGCCGCCCGCGCACGTCGCAAGGCCCCTCGTCCGCCGCGGATGGTCAGGGGCTGCACGAGCGGCGCCGCCTCGTCTACGTCCGCGAGCTGGTGCGGCGCGGCATCTATAACGAGGGCTTCGACCCGTCCCGGCTGCCTGAGCAATACCGGCCCAAGCCGCCACGGCCGGGCGCCCTGCCCCCCGATCAGCCTTCAGCCTGAGACCTGCGCTGTGCGCTGCGGGTCCGCTCAGGCGCGCGCCGCCGCACGCTTCAGCGCCTCCAGCAGCTCCGGCAAGCCCTCGAACACCATCGTCGGCGCACGGTTGCCGATCGCCGCTCGCGCCTGCTCCGCCGTCGTCAGCCCGGTAAGCACCAGCGCCGTATCTACCCCTGCCGCGTTGCCCGCCACCACGTCCAGGTCCAGCCCGTCGCCCACCATCAGCGTACGCTCCGCTGGCACGCCCAGCAGGCGCAGCGCCTCCAGCACGATGCCCGGCGCCGGCTTGCCCACGATCTCCGCCTCTCGCCCGCTGGCGTACTCCAGTGCCACCGCGATGGATCCCGTGCCCGGCTCGAAGCCCTGCTCCACCGGCAGCCGCGGGTCGCGGTTCACCGCGACGAAGGCCGCCCCCGCCATCACCGCCCGCAGGCCGCGCCGCAGCCGGTCATAGGTGAGCGTCCGATCCAGCCCCACCAGCACCGCGTCTGGCGTGGGGCCGTCTTCCGCCTCTTGCCAGACCAGCCGCAAGCCCGCCTCCTCGACCATGCGCGCCACGGATGGCACTGCCAGCACGAAGGCGCGTCCGCCCGGAAAGCGCCGCCCAAGCAGCTGCGCCGC
>CAYQFU010000062.1:0-24029 GCA_964416775.1 uncultured Ktedonobacterales bacterium | reverse complement strand
AGGCGCCGGTCACCAGCCCCACATAGCCCGTCCCCACCACACAAATCCTGCTCATACCCCTCGTCCTCCTCCATCGGCAACGACGTTGAGACCCACTTGGGCCGTGTGCCTATTCGCACACATACAATATGCGCTCCGTACAGTGCAACCCTCGGACCTTGGCCCCAGTACCGTGGTCCTGGCACAGCCGGGGGAGCTCTTGACCGAGCGACAGTGCCTGATGATCGCGCTGGCAAAGGAACTCGCGGACTCGATCAGCCGCGGACAAATGGATTGAGGCGCCGCTCCTCGCCAATGGTCGTGGTGAGACCATGGCCCGGATAGACGGTAAGAGCCGAATCCAGGGAATAGAGTCGGGTCTCGATGCTGGCGTAAAGAGCGTCTTCGTCCCCACCAGCAAGATCGGTGCGGCCGACGCCGCGGCGGAAGAGCGTGTCGCCGGTGAAGACGCACCACGGAGCGCAGAGCAGGCTGATTCCGCCCGGCGTGTGGCCAGGAGTGTGCAGCACGCGCAAGCGCAGTCCTCCGACGGAAACCTCCGCACCATCATCGAGCGCACGGTCCGGCTGCGCATGGTCGTCGGGCACCACATAGCCGAAGCTTGCGGCCGCTGCGGTCATCTCGCGCGCGACCGGTCCAGTGTACAGATAGGCATCGGCCGGGTGGGCGCCGAGTGGTACCCGCGCGGGGAGTCCAGCCAGCACCTGCGCGGTGGCGCAGATGTGATCGAAGTGGCCGTGCGTATGCATCACGGCCACGACGTTGACGTCGAGGGCGCGGACGCGGTCGAGGATGCGCGGAGCTTCGTCTCCCGGATCGAGGATGGCCGCGTGGCGTGTCTGGGGGCATATGATGAGATAACAGTTCGCCTGCAGCGCACCCACCTGTAGCGTCTCTATGATGGGGGCCTCCGTTGGCGATGCGCTGGAGACATGTTGGCTGTGCGTGCCGTCGGTCACGGATGCTGTCCTTCTTGATGGCCCCAGCGTGCGGTCGCGCCAGCGGCCCAGGCGGAAGTGTATCATCGGCGCGTATCGGCACTCAAGGGCGGCGCGCCAGCGTATCTGCAATATTCCAGCCATGCTCGAGCGCGGATCATTGTCGGCGGCCAGGCCCAGAGCGCGGTGGCTGGACATGCAAGCAGCCGTGCTGACAATTGACACTGCTGACAGGGTACGCGATAATGCCCACGAGACCTGTCCCGGCGGGGAGCTCGCGTGGGAACGGGTTCAGCAACGGGTACCTGAGCGCATCCGCAGTTGCAACATGCGGTGATGCGTCGGGCCGGGAGGACTGATTCGCAATGGGCATAGCCAGTAGCCTGAGCCTGGGACGCATCCCCGCGCTGGGCTATATCGTCATCAACATCGATCCGGTGCTGCTGCGCCTCGGGCCGCTGGCCATCCACTGGTATGGCCTCATGTATGTGGTGGCCATCATGATGGGCCTCTGGGCGATCAGGCGCTGGTCGCACACAATGGGCCTCCACGAGGACCAGATCTGGTCGGTCTTTCTCTGGACGGCAGTCGCGGGCCTGATCGGTGGCCGGCTCTATTATGTGGTGCAGCAGCCGGATTTGTGGCAACACTTCATTCTGCAGCCGATCAACATCATCGCGGTGTGGGACGGTGGCATGGCATTTTTCGGCGCCATCTTCCTGGGGACGTTGACGCTGTTTCTGGTCTCGCGGCGCTATGGTCTTAGCCCCTGGCTCGCGGCGGATGGCGGAGCGCTGTTCGCGGCGGTGGGCCAGATCTTCGGTCGCTTCGGCAACATCATCAACGGTGACATCGTCGGCTACGCCCTGACGAAGGGGCCGATCAATGTGCCAGCGGACACCTGCGCGACGGCACCGTGCGTGGCCTACGTGCCCGACCCCCACATCCCCTGGTATGCGACGGTGTACTTGAACCCGGGCAGCTTCCATGCGCAGTTCATCCCCTACCAGCCGGCGGCACTCTATGAGATCGGGCTCAATCTGATCATGCTCTTCATCCTGTGGCAAGTGCGCTATGTGCTGCCCCGCATCCAAGCGGGCTATTTCTTCACGATTTACCTGGCGATGTATGCGGTCAGCCAGATCATCGTCTTCTTCTGGCGCGACAACGTCTTCACACCGTTTCTCGGCATAGACGTGCTCAAGCAAGCGCAGTGGACCGGTATCTTCGTCCTCGTGTTTGGCGTCCCAGCGTTCTATCTGCTGGCGCGGCGCTACTCGGCGCCCTGGCGCTTCACCTCGACGCGGCCGGCGCCCTGGCCGCCAAAGCCTTACGTGAGCGGTTTGAAGGACGCCGACAGTACCCAGGATGGGACCGCGGCGGGGCCGAGCGCTCAGGGCGGCGCTACTCCGAGCGTAAGCCTGGCCAGTGCCGCGGAGCAGGAGGCCGTGGAGCTGCCGCCGTGGGAGCCGGTGCATCCCGTCGGCGGCCAGCTGCGCAATCTGTTCGGTCGCCCACGTCCTCAGCAGGAGGCGTAGTACAGCGCCCCTCTGCCACAGCCCCTCGCCGTCGCGACGGGGAGGGGCGTTTCGTATGCCGTCCCGCGGTCGCTGCACGATGTCACGGCGGGCCGGACGCACTGCGCTTAGATGTCAGCGATAGGGGCGTCCATGCCTTCGACGATATAGGCATAGGACATGGCAGGGGTATTACGGGCGACGCCCACGCGCCCCTTGGCGTCGAGGAGGATGAGGCCGCCGGAACCGTTGACGCGCTCGCCAAGCAGCGTGATCGCAGCGGACGCGGCCGCCTGGGCGGAGTAGCCGGCGCCGAGATATTCGACGGCGCGACGGGCCAGCAATAGGCGGATGAAATCCTCGCCGTGGCCGGTGCTCGAGACGCCTCCAAGACCCTCCTCGGCGTAGAAGCCGCAGCCGACAAGGGGGGTGTCGCCAACGCGACCGGGATGCTTGGCCGCGATACCCCCGGTGGAGGTGCCCGCCACGACGCGTCCCTCGGCGTCCACGGCCACCGCGCCCACTGTGCCGTGGCGGTGGTGGTCATCTTCCTCGTCGCCAGCTCCGGAGCCGGATAGTTGGGCGGCGACGCTCGTACCCGCGCCAGCGGATCCCACCGGGACGTACAGACTCAGGTCATCTCCCGCGGCGTAGCCGCGCTGCCAGGCCGCGTACTGCGCGGGGGTGACGAGCGCGGAGGGGTCGCACGGGGTGATGCCTTCCTCCTCGGCAAACAGCTCGGCGCCACGGCCGACCAGCAGGACATGTGGGCTGTGGAGGACGCGTCGCGCCACCTGGATAGGATTCTTGATGTGCTCGACGCCTGCCACGGCACCCACCTGTAGCTCGCGCCCATCCATGATGCCCGCGTCGAGCTGAGCGCGCCCGTCGGCGTTGAGCACGGCGCCCGTGCCCGCGTTGAAATGAGGGTTGTCTTCCAGCGATGTGACGGCCGCCTGCACAGCGTCCAGCGCCGAGCCCCCCGCGAGCAGGACGCGCCAACCGACCAGGGCCGCGGCATGGCAGCCGGCTTTCGAGACTTCGAAGCGCGCGGGTGCTATGCTGCCCGCTCCCCCGTGTACGATCATGGCCAGGGACATCGTCGTCCTCCATTGGTGAGGTGGTGCGGCCAGGGCGGGCCGATGCGGGCGCAGGGACATCCGCAGGGACATCCGCTCTGAGTGTACCATGAGGGCATACAAGCGAGAGGCGTGGCTTATGCCAGGCGCGAAACCATCGCGCTCCCGTGCGGCACGATGCGGGCAAGACGACGTCACCCCTCTGCCGTTCGCCGCGCGAAGAGGGGTGGCACAGAGTAGCCACATCCACGGGCTTGGTGTCCTGGATGGTTTATGCGGGAGGGGATGCGGCGTCGCCGGTTTCGCTGGCCGTGTAGGTGCGCGAGTCGCCTTCGGTGACGGTACCGGTGACGGAGGACGCTGGGCCCGGGGTGGGGTTCGCGCCCGTGGTGGCTGACGGAGCGTCCGCACCCGAGGCGATTGGTGTGATGCTCCGCCGCGGTATGAGCTCGCCCCGGATCACACGTTCGAAGCTGGGCGTCGGACTGAGCGGTCCACCAGTCTGCCCGGCCTGGACGCCTCCAGGGCGCGCGATCAGCGCCTGGACCCGCCGGCGCTGCCAGTACGCGAGGCCCAGGACGGCGGCAACCACCAGCACGCCGGCGATCACGAGGGGCCGTGCGCGGCGCCGTTGCTTGCGGCTGGCATCTTCCTCATGGCGTTCGATGATGGTGACGGGGCGAGCGCGCTCGCGCTCCTTCTCGCGCTCGCGACGCAGGTCGGAGGCATCCACCGGCGGGAGTCCATACTGGCCGCCGGAATAGTCGTACAGTGTCTCGCCGGCGGCGGTGACGAGGCGCGCGACGGCATCGGCGGCGCGCATCAAGGGGCTCTCCGCGGCCTCACCCAGGCGAATCTCGACATCCGTAGGGCCTTCCTCTGTGCCTGTTCCCTGAGCCACGGAGCGGGGTTGAATGCTCACGATGCGATTGAGCGCCGCCACGATCTCGCTCGCGGCAGCGGCGGCTCGCGCTGACGCACGCTCGGCACGCTCGGCCGACACGGCCGCTTGAGCGGCGGCACTGGTCACGTTTCCTGCGTTGGGCACGCCCTCCTCGGAAACGGGCCCCACTTCGTCTCCCAGCGCCGCGGGCTGCTGGCGCCCAGCGCGAGCCTGGAGGCGCTCGCGTATGCCCGTCAGCGGGCCCGCGAGGCGCGAAGGAGTGGCCTGCGCTCGGTAGCCCGCGGCGGCGGCAAGGGCGTCCGGCGCGCCGGCCGCACGCTCGCCGAGGGTTGGCTGCTGCCCCGGAAGGCGTACAGGTCGCTGACCGGGCACGGCATCACGTGCTTGTTTGAGCATGCGCTGAACGGTATTGGGCACGTCAATCCTCCTGCCCGCCGCCCATCATCGCTCGCGACACTCGCGCTGACCGGCGCTGTTCGGTGGAGCGGCCGGCGTCGAGCGGGGGCACTGGACGCAGGCCGCAAGACGTATACCACATAGCCACAGCGGGCTGAGGAGCGCCGCTCCCAATGCATGGACTGAGGCATGCGTGTCGGTGCGGCCACTCGTGCCGGCCTTAGTCCTGCGCGATGCCGAGGCGGCGCGCCAACAGAGCGGCAACGGCGTAGGGATCCTTCCGCCGCTCGACGATGTCCGCGATGAGGCGATCCCACTCGTCGGACGGCACGGTCGTTTCCAGCCGCTCGAGAAGCGCCTGGTGTAACAGGGCGATCACCTCGCTGCGGGCCTGGCGGCTGCCGCGCGAGACCAGCTGGCCGGACGCGCGCAGGAAATTGGCATGCTCGGCGAGCGCATCGGCCAGCGCGGGAACGCCCTCACCCGAGGATGCGATGGTCTTGAGGATGGGGGGGCGCCACGCTCGCTCCTTGCGGTGTTCGTCCAGGCTGAGGAGCATGCGCAGCTCCGCGGCGGTCTGGTCGGCGCCAGGACGATCGGCTTTGTTCACCACGAAGATGTCGGCAATCTCAAGGATGCCGGCTTTGATCGCCTGGATATCATCCCCCATGCCAGGCACGGCCACCACGATCACGCTCTGCGCTGCGCGTACGATCTCCACCTCGGCCTGGCCGGCGCCGACGGTCTCGATGACGATGGTGTCGAAGCCCGCGGCATCCAGGGCACGCACGACATCGCGGGTGGAGATGGCGAGCCCGCCCAGGCTGCCGCGGCTGGCCATGCTGCGGATGAATACGTGTGGGTCCCCAGCTAGCTCCTGCATGCGAATGCGGTCGCCCAGGATGGCACCGCCGCTGAACGGGCTGCTGGGATCCACCGCGACAACGCCGACACGCTGGTCCCGCCGGCGCAATTCACGTACGAGCTGGGTCACCAGCGTGCTCTTGCCGGCGCCGGGAGAGCCAGTGATGCCGATGACGTGAGCACGACCGCCGTGCAGATGCAGCTGCGCCAGGATGTCGCGGGCCTCGGGCGCGTTGTTCTCGATCAGCGTCACGACGCGAGCCAGGGCGCGTCGGTCGCCTGCCAGGAGGCGCTCCGTAATCTCCATCTAGCCGGCTACCTGCTCGCTTTGCGCGGCGGCACTGTCGCCTTGAGAGGAGGCACCGGATCCGGCGGCGCTGAGTGGAGTGAGCTCACGGCTCAGCCGCTCCGGCCGCACGTTGGCGCGGACAAACCCGATGATCTGCTGGGTGGGCGTGCCGGGCCCGAAATTCCCCTTGATGCCCATGGCCTCGATGGCGGGGATATCTTCGTCGGGCAGGATACCGCCGGCCACCACGAGCACGTCATCGATGCCGTTCTGCCGCAACATCTCCATGATTCGCGGGAAGAGGGCCATATGCGCGCCGGAGAGAATGCTCAGCAAAATGGCATCCACATCTTCCTGGATCGCGGCCTCGACGATCATGGACGGCGTCTGCCGAATGCCGGTATAGATCACCTCCATGCCAGCGTCGCGCAGCGCGCGCGCGATGATCTTGGCACCGCGGTCGTGTCCGTCCAGACCGGGCTTGGCCACGAGAACCCGTACTTTACGCTCTTCGGGCATTTCTCATTGGAGCCGCCCCATCTCGGGCGCGGCGCCATCCCCTTTCCACACTACGCTGCATTGCGGAGTTTCCGCCGCGGCCACGACGCCGCGGCACACGAGCGTTCTCTCGACAAGCCATAGCAACATGGGCGTGTGAGCGTGTTGCCAGCACGGAGAACAGGCCCGCCCACGGAATTGTACACGCGGAACTGGCTGGTCGCAAGCGACGGGGCACGCCACGATGCGTCGCGCGTGGCGGATGGCTGGCAGATGGCCGAGGCTATTTCCGGCTGAGCGCCCATGTGGTAGACTGCGGCCTGAACGAGGCGGACTGACCCGTCATGCGGCCGGAACGCGCCGGGACGAGGCGGGCGTAGCGTGGGATGCGAACGCGTGAGAGGAATGCGGTAATGCCCGATCCTTCGAGCGATCCTTCAGGCATTCAGGCGCTGGGCCTCCTCTTCACGGCGCTCGGCCTGAGCTCCGTGTCAGGGCTGCGCGCGTACTTCCCGCTGCTCGCCGTGGCCATAGGGAGCAACGTCTCCGCGGGCAACGGCAGTGATCTGATCACGCTCTCGAAGCCGTTTCAGGCCCTCGGCTCGTGGTGGTTCATCGCCGCGCTCGTGGTGATGGCTCTGGGCGAATTTCTGGTTGATAAGGTGCCAGGGCTGGATCACGTCAGCGATGCCGTGCATACGGTCGTGCGGCCCTTGGCCGGGGCGCTGGTCATGGCTGGCATCAGCAATCCTGTGAGTGATCGAAGCCCGTTGGCGGCGGCGATTGTCGGGGCGCTCCTGGCGCTATCCGTGCATACCGTCAAGGCCGCAAGCCGGCCGGCCGTGACGGCGACGACAGCTGGCATCGGGAATCCGGTGGTCAGCCTCGTAGAGGATATCCTCGTGGCGGTCGTCTCGCTGCTGGCGCTCATCGCCCCGATTCTGGCCGTCGCCGTTCTCGCGGTGCTCGCCGTCAGTATAGCGCTGCTCATCCGGGCCGGATGGCGGCGCCTGCGGGGACGCAGAGCCGCGCCGCGACCCGTTCCCAATCACGGCGGGTCACCACCAGGGTCTGGCACCGCGACCTGGCCGTTAGGCGGTGGCGCGTATTCAGGGCCGGGAAGCGCACCGTGGTCTGGCAGCAGTGGAACGTGGCCCTCTAGTGGAGGACATCCGTGACCGTGGCGCAACGGCAAGACGCGCCCGCTTCTCAGGGGAGCGGTTCCTGGGCGTGGGCGGTGGGCACTTTTCTGGTCGTGGCCCTGGTGATGGCCGGCGCGTACGCCGGCCATCGCTACGTCGCCGCTGCGCGGCTGGCAGCGGCGCACGTCGCCGCGCCCGCCACGCCACCGCCGGGCGTGGTCGACGCGCTGCGCCCAGGGGCTGGCGCCGCATTCGCGGCGCAGGTCGGGGTCGGTGGCCGGCTGGTGCTGCTCTCCGGAGCGCAGGAGCGTCCCTGTCCGCTCACAGGGCCATGCGGCTCCGCTCCGGCCCTCGATACGCTTTCGGTCGTGGACGAGGCCACCCACGCGACGGTCATTCAGGCGCCTCTCGCCAGCGCGGATCAGCACCCCGTGGCGCTCGCGGTGGATCCACGCGCGGGCGTGGCCGATGTCGTTTCGGCAAGTACCGTCGGTACGTATGCGAGCGCGACCGGCGCACGCAGCGGCGGATTCGCGTTGCCCGCCAGCGTGTCGGGCGGGCCATACAGCGGCGCCACGACCAGCGACGGAGGGCTGCTGCTGCTCACGGCCCGGCAGAGCGATCAGCCAGTGCTGCTCGGCCTGGATGAGCGCAGCGGCGCGCCGCACTTCAGTGTGGTGCTGCCGAGCGCCACCCGCCTGGATGGGCCGATTGTCGACGCGGCGGGCAGCCGTGTGCTGATCCTCGCGCAGCGAGGGGACACGGCGGAGCTGGTCGCATATTCCGCGAAGGACGGCTCCCAGAGCGGCACGTGGACAGTGCCCACAGGCACGAGGCTGGGTCCGCTGAGCGAATCCGACGCGGCACTGTACCTCTTCGGCCCGGATGGGACGACCTCCACGGTCTCCCTGGCCGCGCTGACGCCCGCGCCGAGTGCGACGCCGGCGCCGCTGGTGCCGGTGCCCGCGCTGCGCGGAGCGCAGGCGTTGGGATGGAATGAGACGCTCCACCACGTCTATGTAGCGGACACCCACGCGCTGCGCATTCTGGATGCGGCGACAGGTCGGACGCTTGCGGCTCTGCCTGTCGCCGTCGCATGGGCGCCCGACACGGCGCTGCCCGTCGATGAGACGGCCGGCCTCTTGTACCTGCCCGCCGATCACGGGACGTTGGTGGTGGTGCACGATGCGTCCGGTCCAGCATCCGGTGCGCTAACCGCCGATACCGCTCTGATCCTGGCGCGCGCGGCCGTGGTACGGCTAGTGCCGCAGGGCCAACAGGACCCCCTGTTCGTCACGGACGATACATTTGCCCCCGGGCCCGGCACGCGTGCTGCCTCCTTCTGGGCGTATGACCCCACTCTCGGCTGGCAGAACGCAAGCCCAGGAACCGCTGATGTGCGGGTGGCGTCCGCACGTGCGCCGGGCGGCGCATACGACGTGACGTTTAGCATCAGGTGGACGCTCCACGGCTTCGTCCACACGCATACCACCGTATGCCAGGTAGCGCCCACGGGAGCCACGCAGCTCGTGAGCGACCAGGGAGATGGCCTGCCGTGAGCCAATCGCGCTGAACGCGAACGGTACGCGGACGGACGTGCGAGCGCGAACGTGCGAGCGGGCAGCGCAAGCCAGACACGAAGGAGATTGGCATGCCAGCACGGCCGGACGGGCGTGCCCCTGATGAGCTGCGACCGGTGCGCATTACGATGGACTATCTGCGCCACGCCGAAGGCTCGGTCCTGATTGAGATGGGTGACACGCGGGTACTCTGCGTCGCCAGCATTCAGGACGGCGTGCCGTCATTTCTGGAGGGGCGCGGGCAGGGCTGGCTGACGGCTGAGTACGCCATGCTGCCGCGCGCTGGAAGCACGCGCTCGCCGCGCGAAGCGGCACTGGGCAAGATCGGCGGCCGGACGCACGAAATTCAGCGACTGATTGGACGGTCGTTGCGTGCGGTGGTGGATCTGCGGGCGCTGGGCGAGCGGACGGTCGTGCTGGACTGCGACGTGCTGCAGGCGGACGGAGGAACGCGGACCGCGGCGATCACTGGGGCCTGGTTGGCGCTGCGGCGCGCGTGCACGACGCTGCGCCAGCGCAATGTGTTGCGTGTTGATCCGATTCGCGCCAGGCTGGCGGCCGTCAGCGCGGGCATCGTGGACGGCACGTCGCTGCTCGACCTGGCCTACGTCGAGGATTCACGCGCGGAGGTGGACGGCAACGTGGTGATGACGGACGCCGGCACGCTGGTCGAGGTGCAGGTAACGGCGGAGAAGGGCACGTACACGCGCGAACAGCTCGACACGCTGCTGGCGCTGGCTGAAAAGGGCATCAAGGAGTTGCTGGACATCCAGCGCGCGCACGAGTAGGCGCCCGCTGCGCGGCGTCCTGGCAAGCGCGGCTCATCTCGCTGGCGGTGGAGAGCATCTGCGGATGGCGCGGCCCCGCGTCGTACAAAACCAACGGCACGGGCGACTCCGCTGGCGCGCCACCATGTGCGGCCCGCACATGGCCATCTCGTGCTTTACGCGAATCTTACACGGAGCGCGCTGATTGGCTGGATTACCGGCATCGGACGCGCTACCATACGCCGTATGGACAACGTCGCGTTACGTGCGCGGCGTTATCATGGAGCCATGAGAAGTCTGCGACCCCGCGTGGCAACAGGCGCGGGCCGGGTGTGGACCCACTGGGAGGCGACATGAACGCGGAGAGGATGTTGGCGGAAGACACCAGGCCCGCCATGCTGCTGATGCACGGGTTCAACGGCGAGCCACTCGACATGTGCGAGCTGGAAGAGCACGCGCAATCGCTCGGCTTCGCGACACGCAACCTGCTGTTGCCTGGCCACGGCACATGCGCCCGCGACCTGGCGCGCACCACCTGGTCTGATTGGACCAGTTCGGTATTCACGGCGACCTCGGAGCTGCAGGAGCGATATGGTCGCGTGGTGCTGGTGGGCCATTCGATGGGAGCGGCGCTCGCGCTGCACATTGCCGCGCACAACCCCGCCGTGGCTGGCGTGGTGGCGCTGTGTCCACCGCTGCACATGCATTTTGGCGAAGTGGAGCTGACGGCTCTGGGGCGGCTGATAACGCCCTATCTGCCGACGCTGCGCGAGGATGTCTGCGATCGTGACGCGCAGCTGCGCTACGCGCGCAAGGCCTATCGATGGACGCCACTGGCGGCCGTTCACAGCCTGTTCCGTGCGCTGCCCGACCTGAAGTTGGAGCTCGCTCGCGTGCGCTGCCCAGCGCTGGTGGTGTGCGCGCGCAGAGATCACGTGGTGCCCGTGCGGGACGGGATTGAGACGTATCAGCTGCTCGGCTCGGCGGACAAGGAGCTCGTGGTGCTCGAGCGGTCGTACCACGTGGTCACCAAGGACTATGAGCGGGCCATCGTGTTCCAGCGCGTGGGTGACTTCGCGGAGCGTGTGACGGCGCCAGCAGGAGTGGTGCAGCGACGCGGAGCATAGCGCGGCGGTCCACTCACCCTAACATGTCGTCTCAGCGTGATGGACTGGCGGGCGATGGCGCGGCCGTCAGGACTCGCTGTACGGTGCATGGGAATCAGTCGGACGCGAAGATCGCGGCCGTTGGCGCGCGATCAGTGTGTTGCCGATGCCCACCAGTGCATAGCCGGCGGCCGCGAAGAATATGCCAGCGCCCAGCACCAGCAGGACGGCGACGGTGATGGCGCGAACGCCGGCAAAGCCGGGCATAAGCAGCGCCAGGGCGCCGGTCCAGATGCAGGCGAAGAGCATGCCCGCGACCCCCCAGCATGCGGCGATCACCAGCCGCTTGTCGCGAGTGACTTGGGTGTCCGCGCGGAATGGCATGAAGGCGCGCCGCAAGAACGGCGCCAGGTGGGACTGCACTACCGCGACCGGCAGGCGAGTGCGGCTCTCATTCCGCCTACTCATTCCGCCTACTCATTCCGCCTACTCATTCCGCCGCTCTTTTGGGCTCGGACATGGGGAGGTCCGGTCCTACCGAGTGCTCCACCGCACCGCCAGCCTGATCGGCGAGGAAGCGCCGGATCTTTGGCTCGGCCCGGCGCAACAGGTCGGCCTCGTTCTGAAAAGTCAGGCGACGGTAAGCCTCGTCAAGGGGGAACCAGCGCGCTTCATCGTACTCCGCGTCGTGCAGCGAGACATCCCCGCCTGTGGCCTCTAGCAGGTAGTGGAATACCTCTTTGTGGAAGCGTATGCCATCGCGGGTGAACGAGTAGTGGATGCTGCCTAGCTCTCCCACGATGCGCGTGATGAGTCCAGTCTCCTCGCGCACTTCTCGCAGCGCGGTGCCAGCGGCGTCTTCGCCTCTGTTGGGCGTGCCTTTGGGGAGCACCCAGATGTCGACGTGTGTGCGGCCAACCAGGGCAATCTCCACATTGGCGGGCGATGGGGCCGCGGCGCGCGAGCGCGTGTTATCGAAGTGCGAGGACGCCATCGAAGAGGCGCGACGAAAGACGACACCGCCTGCCGAGAATGCCTGCGCTGAACGTGTTCTCGCCATCAGCTACCTGTGTGTGCCTACCGTATACATGAGGTCGGTTCGGGCGCCAGGCCGCGCGGAACGCCGCACCATTGAGGCGCCCCGCGACGCATCGTCAGACGGCGACGACGCGGCCCTTCTCCCGATTGACGCGCAGGATCTTGAGGAGGTATTGCTCGGAGTTGACGTAGTAAGGATTGCGCTTGATGAACTTACCCACGACGGCGATGGGATGGAGCTTGAGCATCTCGACCACCAACGCGCCAGGAAGCTTGGAATAATCGTAGTGCATCAAGGCGATGATGGGAGCGCTTTGGAATGTGAAGATCGCATCCGCGCCGGCTTCGTACTTGAGGATCTGTTCGGGGGTCGCGATATCGGCAGTAAGCCAGGTCATGTCGATCGATATTCTGCAGGCTTTCCAGTTCTCGCGCCTGGCTTGCGCGATGAACGTCTGGTGCGTCGAGAGCAAATGCCAGGAATCGAAGCGCTTGCCAATCAGCAGCGGATCACGGTCGCTAAGGAACACGAGCTGGCCGGACTGCTGGGCCGCTGCCACGTTGACGCCAGACTTTTGGAGCGCTTGCTCCAGCTCGCGCACGGAGGCAGGAGCACCGGCGAATAGACACTTCTCGCCCGAGGCCAGACCAACTTCGAGCAAACGAGCGGTAACCCCGACGATTTCAGTGACCTTGTTATAGAGTTGGCAAATGTGTGACCCGGGCGGAATGCGTTCTGACTTCCCCTCGACGCTCAAGTCCATGCTGTTTTCCTCCGCTCCTGATGGGCCAGACGGCCCGAGTCGTACGTCACAGAACGGCGGGGCGAGCGGTTGCCGCGGGCCACCGAAGTACCGCATACCAGTCACACAACCGCCGTGCGGCCGCATACGGTGTGTAGGTGTGTTGTCAAAGCCCGTCGTCCAGCCCCATTATACAAGACGCATGCACAGTTCACCCACTCACACGGTGGTGCACACGAGTGAGTGGCAAGCCTGTGACGAAACGCCGTACGGGATATCGACCCCCGCCAACACGGGCGAAGACCATGGACGCCAGGAAATAGCTTCCCGGAGCTTCCTGCTCCCGCGGGACGAGCCATCTCAGGTGGGGCCTGCGATGGGCTTACCGTTGTCGCTACAGGCGGTCACCGCAGCCATGCAGTCGAGTCATAAGCTACTCATGACGTCCCGAGGATAGCACTCAGCGCCGATGATGTCAAGAGGATGGCGTAATTGCCGGCATTTGGCCAGGGTGCGACTGAGCCGTATTGGCACATTCTGCTCCACTCTGATATGCTGCAGCGGTAATGGCCGCGATGGAATGGGGAGGTGCCTGCGTGACCGCGGAGCGACGCACGCCTGACGGCGCTGGAGGATTGGCGGCTTCAGGCACTACCGCCCGGCGCGCGCGTCCAGAGCGCGCCTACCTGGCACACGACGGGCCGCTCTTTTTCGCTCACCGTGGCGGCTCGAGTCTGGCGCCAGAGAACACAGTGGCAGCGTTCGAGCGCGGTCTGGGGCTGGGCGCCGAGGCGCTCGAGCTGGACATCCAGACGACGCGTGAAGGGGAGCTCGTCGTCATTCACGACCCGACCGTGGACAGGACGACGAACGGCACGGGGTTGGTCAGCGCGCACACGCTCGATGAGTTGCGTCAGCTGGATGCTGGCTACCGGTTCACGCCCGACGGCGGTCAGAGTTACCCGTTTCGCGAGCGCGGCGTCAGCATTCCCACGCTGCGCGAAGTGCTGGAAGGCTTCCCTGGCGTCCGCGTGAACATCGATCTCAAGCAGAGCGCGCTACCCCGCGAGCAGCGACTGTGGGCATTGATCCAGGAGTTGGAGGCGGTGGATCGTGTGCTGGTAGCAAGCGGCGATCTGCACACGCCCATCGTCCGTTTCCGGCGGCTGTGCGGAGGGCGCGTGGCAACCTCGGCGAGTGCCACGGAAGTACGCAATTTCGTATTGACGGCGGCGATACGCGCCACACGCTGGATGCGGCCGGCGTATGACGCCTTGCAGGTCCCAGAGTGGCACCGCGGTATCCGTGTGGTCTCGCCCGCCACCGTCGCGGCCGCGCATCGTCTCGGCGTGAAAGTGCACGTGTGGACGGTGGATGAGCGAGCGGACATGGAGCGCTTGTTGGCCATGGGCGTGGACGGCCTGATGACCGACCGTCCTGACACGTTGGCCGAGGTGCTTGGCAAGCGGTAACCCCGCCTCCGAGCACGCGTCTCCACGGCGCCCATTGGCGGCGGCTCGATCCCACCGACGGCGCCGCGCCGCGAAGAGATCCGTACACGCGGTCTAGGGGAGCGTAAGCAGCTCGGGCTCCTCGTCGGTAATGGCCAGGGTGTGCTCGAACTGCGCTGAACGCTTGCCATCCGCCGTGCGGATGGTCCACTGGTCGGGCATGACGCGGATTTCAGGCCGGCCGGCATTGATCATCGGCTCGATGGTAAAGACCATGCCGGGCTGGAGCTTGAGGCCCGTGCCGGGCGTGCCGAAATGGGCGACACACGGATCTGGCTCATGCAGGGCGCGGCCCACCCCGTGGCCAACGAGCTCGCGTACGACGGAGAAGCCCTGGGACTCGGCATAGGTTTGGATCGCCGCGCCGATATCGCCCAGGCGCTTGCCAGGCCGTGCCTGCTCGATGCCAAGCTCCAGGCACGTGCGCGTCACATCGAGCAGACGCTGTGTGGCGCCATCGACTTTGCCGACGGCGATCGTTTCGCACGCGTCACCACACCAGCCGCGGTACAGCACCCCGATGTCGATGCCGATGATGTCACCCTCGCGCAGGCGCTCCCTGGGTGACGGAATGCCATGGCAGATGACGTCGTTGATCGAGGCGCAGATGGTGCCGGGAAACGGCATCCGCGCCGGATAGCCCCGCCGAGCCGGCTGTGCGCCATAGCCCTTGTAGAGGGGCAGCGCGCCCTTGCTCTTGATGAAATCCTCGGCGAGCGCGTCCAGCTCGGCCGTCGTGGCGCCGGGTTTGATGTGTGGCCGCAGCACTTCGTACGTTTCCGCGACGATACGTCCGGCCTCGCGCAGCCGTGCGACCTCCTGTCGCGACTTCATGATGACAGCCATGCGATAGATATCCTTGCCGGGTCGGTGTTCCCGGCCACGCGCCCATCACACAGACGATGGAGCACACCAGGCGCGCGCGACTGCCGCGGCTGCCCGGTGCGCTCGGTGAGGGCGCGTCGCTGTGGTCAGCGCTCGTGCAGTTTGGCGATGATTGCGTCCGCGACCTGCGACGTGCCCACGGCGGTTGGATCGTCCGGTCGCGGCTTCAAATCGTACGTGACGTTCTTGCCCTCGGCGATGACCGTGGCCATCGCGTTCTCCAACCGCATAGCGGCATCCCGTTCGCCCAGGTGGCGCAGCATCAGCGCGCCCGAGAACATCATCGCCATGGGGTTGACTTTGTTCTGGCCGGCATACTTGGGTGCGCTGCCGTGGACCGGCTCGAAGACCGCGTACTCCGCGCCAATGTTGGCTCCCGGAGCGACGCCCAGGCCGCCGATGAGGCCAGCCGACAGGTCTGAGAGAATGTCGCCGTAGAGATTTGGCAACACGAGGACATCATATTGCTCGGGCTTCTGCACCAGCTGCATGCACATATTGTCGACGATGCGGTCCTCGAACTGGATGTCTGGATACTCCTTGGCCACTTCCTGCGCTACGTGGAGGAACAGCCCATCCGAGAACTTCATGATGTTGGCCTTGTGCACCGCCGTGACCTTGCGCCGCCCGTTAGCGCGTGCGTAGTCGAAGGCGAACTTGACGATGCGACGGCTGGCGGGGACGGAGATGTACTTGATGCTGATGGCAGCCTCCTTGCTGAGCTTCATGCCGGTTGTGCGGCCAATGAAGTCGATCAGCTCGCTCACTTCGTCCGAGCCCCGTTGATACTCGATGCCCGCGTACAGGTCCTCGGTGTTCTCGCGTACGATGATCAGGTCCACGTGGTCGTAGCGCGAGCGCATGCCCTGGAAGCTGCGGGCGGGGCGCAAGTTGGCATAGAGGTCGAGGCTCTTGCGCAGCGCGACATTGGCGCTGCGGAAGCCCTTGCCCACGGGTGTGGTGATGGGGCCCTTCAGGCCCACTTTCGTCCGCTTGATGCTCTCGATGACATCATCCGGCAGCACGGTTCCATACTTCTCGAGCACGTCGAGGCCGGCCTGGTGCACATGCCAGCGGAACTCGATCCCCGTGGCCTCCAGCACCCGACGCGTGGCTTCGGTGATTTCGGGGCCAGTGCCGTCTCCAGGGATCAGGGTGACATCATACGGCATGATCAATCTCCTGCGGTCTGCCCACTCACCTGCAAAACAGCTGCTCGCGGGGGCTGGTGGGTAATGCCCCGTGGGCGCTCAGAATTATAGCACAGGAAGCGGCTGCGAGCGCGCAAACATGCAGGCGTTGGCTGGGCGCCCTCGTCGCCGTCACGCCAGATTGTACGCCTCTCGTTACACTAGCTGCATGCGGGCGAGCGCCTGGACGCACGGTTGGTCCGGCATCGGCGTCGTGGACAGCCCCGAAAAGGCGCTCGCATGATGAACGAACGGTGCACGAGGCGTCTAGGCGCGCACGGCGAAATAGACGGCCGCCGGGTGATGCACCACGACGGCGGCGGTGCTCTGCTCGGGCACCAGCTGATAGCCTTCGGTGAGATCCACGTCGATGGCCTCACGCGCTCCCAGCAGGCGGAAGACGCGTTCGTGGTCCTCCAGCTCCGGGATGGCGGCATAGCCCCAGCTGTAGCGCCGGCCCTGCTCGCCCTCGGGCGGCAGGCCCAGGTCGCGCCGCACCTGGCGGTTCACGTACTCGGCCATGGCCTCGGCCATCTGCACGCTGAAGCCGTGTAGGAAATAGGCGTCGGCATACTCGCCCGCGGCCTGCAGCTGGGCCACCGCCTCAGAGGGCCGCTGGCCCATCGTCACGACCTGGAAGGCGACGACGTTCGGCGTGTCATTGGCTGTCAGGAAGTAGTCGGCGAGACACAGGCGCTCGCCCGACGGCTGGCGCGGCAATGTGAAGCGCTCGACCTCGCGCGTGGGATCGGAGGGATCGTAGATGACGAGGTCATCGCCCATGGCACGGCAGGGGAAGTAACCGTACACAGCGCGCGGATGCAGGTGCTGGCGCAGTCGCGACTCGCGGATCATGGCGGCCAGGCGCGGCTCGAACTCGTCGCGTACCAGGCGATCGAACTCAGCACCGTGTGCCTTGCCGCCCCACTGTCCCCGGAAGAGCGCGTTGCGATCCAGGCAAGCCGCGACATCCTCCAGACCCACCCGATCGAGGACGCGTGGGCCCCAGAACGGCGGCGTGGGGACGGGGGCGAGCGGAACGGTGGGAAGGGCGTGACGCTCGGCCCCCGCTCGTGCGTCAGCGCCGCCGCGCGGTGGGGCGTTGCGGGCGGCGAGGGCGTCGCGCGTCACCTGGTCTACCAGCGTGGCACGGCGCTCGGGGACCGAGAGCTGGTCCATGATCTCCAGTCCCTCGAAGGCGTCGCGCGCATAGAAGACGCCCGCGGCGTACGGCTCTTCGTGGCCCTCGTCGCCCACGAACAGGATGCGACGGCCGTATGCCCGATTGATAGCTGCGCCGCCCACGATGACGGGGATGCGCATGCCGCGACGATGCAGCTCCTGCACGCACAGCGGCATTTGCTTGGAGGTGCTGACGAGCAGCGCTGAGAGCCCGATGGCATCCGCGTTGACCTCGACGGCTTTGTCCAGGATGGTGTTGAGTGGCACCTGCTTGCCCAGGTCAAAAACCGTGTAGCCATTGTTGGAGAGGATGGTGTTGACGAGATTCTTGCCGATGTCGTGCACGTCGCCGAACACGGTGGCCAGCACGACGCGACCTTTGGTGTAGCCCTCGGCGCGCTCCAGGTAGCGCTCCAGGTGGGCGACCGCGCGCTTCATCACTTCAGCGGACTGGAGCACGAACGGCAGGATCAGCTCTCCCGCGCCGAAACGATCACCCACGTCCTTCATAGCCGGCAGCAGCACGTTGTTGAGCACGTCCACAGCGGCGGAGGACAGCGCGGGCGTGGTGACCCAGCCCTCCAGCGGCTCGCCAGGAGCCGGCACGCCGGCAGGGCGCCGCGGCGCGCCCTCGGATTCCGGCGCCACGCCCGCCTCACGGCCCGCGACCGCCGCATCAATCAGCTCCTCGATGCCGGCTTTCTTGCGGTGTAGAATCTGGAAGTGGATGCGCTGGTCCACCGTCATGCTTTCGGTAGGATCCGTCTGCTCCTCCTGCTTCGCCGTGGCGCCGTGCTCCTCGAAATAGGCGATGAACCGCGGGAGGGCATCTTCGCGGCGGTTGAGCAGCAGATCATCGCACAGCGCGCGCTCGTGTTCGGCGATCTCGGTGTACGGTGTGATGTGAGCGGGATTGACGATGGCGGCATCAAGCCCCGCCTGGACGGCATGGTAGAGGAACACACTGTTGAGGACCGCGCGGGCGTGGGGCTTGACGCCGAATGAGACATTGCTGACGCCGAGAATGGTGAGGACGCCAGGCAGCTCGGACTTGATGCGCTGGATGGCTTCGATGGTCTGCACGGCGCTGTCGCGCAGCTCCTCCTGCCCCGTGGTGACGGGGAAGGTGAGGGCGTCAAAGATGAGTGACTCGGGCGCCAGGTCGTATTCTGTGGTGGCGATGTCGTGGATGCGCCGCGCAATGGCCAGCTTGCGCTCGGCCGTCTTCGCCATGCCCTCCTCGTCGATGGTCAGGGCCACCACGGCCGCCCCATGCTCGCGCGCCAGCGGCAGCACGGTGTCCACCCGCTGGCGCCCGTTCTCCAGATTGATCGAGTTGATGACGGCACGGCCGGGATACGTTTCGAGGGCGGCCTGCACCACCGCGGCCTCGGTGGTGTCGACGACCAGCGGCGCCTCGACGCCCATCTCCAGCTTCTTGACGGTGTGGCGCATCTGCTCTGGCTCGTCTCCGCGCTCGGTGACGGCCACCTGTACGTCCAGCACGTGCGCCCCGCTCTCCATCTGCTCGCGCGCGATGGTCAGCAGCGTATCGTAATCCTCGGCGAGCACAGCCTGCTTCGCGCGCCGGCTGCCCTGCGCGTTCACGCGCTCGCCCACGAGCAGAGGCGCGGGATCCTGGACCAGCGAGCTGGCGCGGACGGCGCTGGCGACAAGCAGGCGGGATGTGCGGCTCGCGTCGGGATCGGAAGTGAAGTGATGCAGGCGGGCGATGGGCCGGGAGCGTGCGTCTGCTCCAAGGTCGTCGAGAGCAGCCACCACGCGCCGGATGTGCTCGGGAGTGGTCCCGCAGCAGCCGCCGACGACGTTGACGCCAAACTCGCCCACGAACTGGCAGAGCGCCTCAGCCAGCGGATCGGGTTCGAGCGGATACACGGCCTGACCGCCTACGTTCAGTGGCAGCCCGGCGTTGGGAATGGTGGAGATAGGCAGCGGCACGTTCTCCGTCAGATAGCGCACCGGCTCACGCATGTGCTCCGGGCCGGTCGAGCAGTTGAGACCGATGACGTCCACGTGCAGGTGTTGGAGGATGGCTGCGGCGGCCCCGATGTCCGTGCCGAGCAGCATGCGTCCGCTAGTGTCCAGGGTCACCTGGGCCTGAATGGGCACTGTCCGGCCCAGCTCGGCGAAGGCACGGCGAATGCCCGTGATGGCGGCCCGGACTTCGAGAATGTCCTGGCTGGTTTCGATCAGCAGCAGATCCACGCCGCCCTCGATGAGCGCGACGGCTTGCTCGCGATAGATCTCCGCCAGCTGCTGGTAAGTGATGTTGCTGAGCGAGGGGTCGTCCGAGGAGGGGAGCATACCGGTGGGGCCCATCGAGCCGGCGACGAAGCGCGGCCGCTCCGGCGTGCTGAAGCGGTCGGCAACCTCACGCGCCACGCGGGCCGCGGCGCGGTTGATCTCGTGGGTGCGGGTGCCCAGCTTGTAGTCGTCGAGCTTGAGGCGCGTGCCGGTGAAGGTGTCGGTCTCCAACACGTCGCACCCGGCTTCCAGATACGCGGCATGGATGTCGGCTATGACGTCGGGCCGGGTGACGGCGAGGATTTCAGGGCACCCGTCCGCCTGCTCGCCGCCATAGTCGGCCGCGGTCAGGTTGAGGCGCTGGATGGTGGTGCCCATGGCGCCATCGTAAACCAGCACCCGCCGGTGCAGCTCTGCCAGATACCGATGTGTTGTCGCCTGTGTCATGTCGTCTCGTTCCCCTCGGTCGCGGCTCGCCAGCGCTCTACCGAACGCTCTCAGGATATTGGGTCGGTGCGGACGGCCGGAAGTTTCACCTCGTTGCGGCCTTCCCCACCTGTCCAGCGCGGACGGAAATGCTCGATAGAGTATAGCACGTACCGGCCGGCCGGCTGTTGTCGCGGCCAGGGTCGGCCAGCACGTGGTATTCTACGGTCGGTTTCTCTCCAGCGCGTGCGGTGAGCCGGCGAACGGCGAGCGTTGAAACGCACGCGCCGGAAGCGGTATAGTGGAGGCGCCGCGAGGGACAGCGTCGCACAAGCGAGCCACTAATGCCCGCCTGCCGCAGCGTGGATCTGTGCGCGAGCGGCCGCGTCACCATGCGTCGCAGCCGTCATGCGGGCACGCCGTTGGCATCACCTGACTGACCTGGAGTGTGGTGGCGCGGACTCGTGCGCCCTCCTGCTTGTGCGAAACCCTTCACTGGAGAGAGTCACCATGCGCATCCGCAAGGCCGTCATCCCCGCCGCGGGCCTGGGCACGCGTGTCCTGCCCGCCACGAAGGCCATCCCGAAAGAGATGCTCCCGCTGGCCGACAAACCCACGATTCAATACATCGTCGAGGAGGCTGTGGCCTCGGGTATCGAGCACATCATCATCGTGACGTCCCGCACCAAGCGCGCGATCGAGGACTATTTCGACGAGTCGCCGGAGCTCGAGAGCATTCTGGAGCGGAAGGGTGACACACAGAAGCTGGAAATGCTGCGTCGCATCGAGAACATGGCCAAGGTGACGTTCGCCCGCCAGCCGGCACCGAAGGGGTTGGGCCACGCGGTGCTCATGGCCAAGGACCTCGTCGGCGACGAGCCATTCGGCGTGCTGCTGGGGGATGATCTGGTGGACAACCCACAGCGGCCGTGTCTGCGCCAGCTGATGGAGGTGCACGAGCGGCATGGCGGCGCCGTGCTGGCGGTGCAGCGCGTGCCCCGGCAGCAGATTTCGCGCTATGGGGTGGTGGCGCTGGAGCCGGACGCCCAACGCGGACTGGACCTCCGCACCTATCGCGTGCGCGAACTCGTGGAGAAGCCGCCAGTAGAACAGGCGCCGTCCGACCTGGCGATCATCGGGCGCTACGTGCTCACTCCCGACATCTTCGAGAAGCTGGAGCGCACGCAGCCCGGCAGTGGTGGGGAGATTCAGCTCACCGACGGCATTCAGGCGCTGCGCGACCACCACCCCATCTTCGCCTACGAGTTTGAAGGGACGCGCTACGATACTGGCGATCCGGTCGGCCTGCTGACCACGTCACTGGCGTTTGCCCTGCGGCGACCAGACCTGGCGCCGGGCGTCAAGGAGTATTTGCGCGGGCTTGCCCTGGATTGACCCAGCCTGCCAGTGCAGGTGTTTAGAGCACCGTCTGCTATGCGCTCGCGCTGGCCGCCAGGTGCTGGTCAGGCGCGACGACGATTGAATGAACATTGGAGGAGGCGACTCAATGCCGAGCGAGGACAGCACGCAACATACCCCGCAGTCGGCGGGAACGGCCGATCAACCGCTGGCTGGGCGACTGGCGCTGGTGACGGGCAGCAGTCGCGGCATCGGCCGGGCGACAGCGCTGCGCCTCGCTCGCATGGGAGCGGACATCGCGGTCAACTATCGGTCGGACGCGGCCGGAGCCGAGGAGACGCGCGCGGCAGTCGAAGCGGAGGGCCGGCGCGCCGCCGTCTTCGCCGCGGATGTGAGCAGCGAGCCCGATGTGACCCGGCTCTTCGGCGAAGTGGAATCCAGACTGGGCACGGTGACGATCCTGGTCAACAACGCGGGCACCACCCACGACCAGCTGTTGATGCGGATGACGTTGGAGCAGTTCGACAGCGTGGTACGCACCAATCTGTACTCGGCGTTTCTGTGCACGAAGGCGGCGCTACGCTCGATGCTGCGCGCCCGCTGGGGCCGTATCGTCAACGTCGCGTCGATATCGGGATTGATGGGCCAGGCGGGTCAGGCGAACTACGCGGCGTCCAAAGCGGGGCTTATCGCCCTGACGAAGTCCACGGCGCGCGAGGTGGCCAGCCGGGGCATCACCGTGAATGCCGTGGCGCCTGGCTTCGTGCCGACTGAGCTGACGTCCACCGTCGGCGACCAGCTGCGTGACTTCATGTTGGGCGTCACGCCGCTCAACCGCTTTGGCACCGCCGACGAGATCGCGGCGGCCATTGCATTCCTGTGTTCGCCGGACGCCGGCTACATTACGGGCGAGACGCTCGCGGTGGATGGCGGCATCAGCATGCGTTGACCGCGATCAGTCGCCGACCAGGGAGCCGCCTGGCACCGCGGGCTCGCCATCGGGCAGGGTGAGCCAGAGGTAGGTGTCGTCGAAGCCGGAGGGCAGTGGCTCGAGCGCGACCAGTCCAGCCGCGGGATACGCCAGAATGGCCGCGAGATTCTCGGGATGGATGCGCGTGTAGATCGGCCAGTCGGGCCGGCTGGCGCGCGCCTGCGTGGCGAGCACGCGGGCCAGCGCGCTGCCCATGCCGTGCCGGCGGCGCGCGGGATCCACCAGCAGCCGCACGAGCTGGGAGTAGCGGCCGGCAGCGTCCTCGCGGATTTCGCCGTAGCCCACCGGCGCTCCCTCCTGCTCGTACACCCAGCGCGAGGTGTCAGGCGTGTCGCGCCATGCATTCATGTCCGCGTCGGTGACCGCCCCGGCATGGCCGGTCAGCCATCGTGCGCTCTCATCATCGCCCAGCCAGGCACGCAACAGCGGCCGGTCATGGGCATCTTCAAATGGCCGCAGGGTCACGTGCCGCCTCCCGTCCGCGCACGATCGCGCGCTCCACCAGATTGACGCCGAAGTGATACGCCAGCTCGCGCTCGTCGCGCACGCGCAGAATAGCCAGGTCGCAGCGCTTGCCTGGCTCCAGGCTGCCCACTTCGTGCTCCATACGCAAGGCGGCGGCTCCGCCGAGGGTCGCGGCTTCGAGCGCTTCGTCCAGGGTCATGCCCATCGCCGACACAGCCAGGGCTACCATCATCTGCATGTTCTCGCAATACGACGTGCCAGGGTTGAAGTCAGTGGCGAGCGCGACGCGCAGGCCGAGGTCCAGTGGTCGGCGCGCCGAGGGATATGGGCTGCTGAGCGAGAAGGAGCAGCCGGGCAGCAATGTGGCGATGACTCCAGCCGCTCGCAGAGCCGCCAGCTCGTCATCGCTGGCGAAGTCGAGGTGGTCCGCGGACACCGCCCCTACCTCAGCCGCCAGCGTTGCGCCGCCCGTCGCGCCCAGTTGATTGGCGTGGAGCTTGAGCAAATAGCCCAGCGAGGCGGCTCGCGTCAGGATGCGACGCGCCTCGTCCACGCTGAAGGCGGTGCGCTCGCAGAAGACGTCGCAGAAGCGCGCGCGACCGGCAAAGGCTGGGAGCATCTCGTTGCAGACGAGATCGACGTAGTGCGTGCGGTCCTCTGGAGTCGACCGATACTCAGGCCCGATGGTGTGGGCGCCAAGAAAGGTGGGAACAACGGCCGGCAGGCCATCGACCTCGCATAGCTCCGCCATGACGTCAAGGCAGGTCTCTTCGCTAGCTCGATCGAGGCCGTAGCCGGTCTTGCCCTCGACGGTGGTTGTGCCATGCGCGGCGAAGCTTGCCAGACGCGCCGCGGCGAGCGCGCGCAGCTCGGCACGCGAGGCGGCGCGGGTCG